>NZGY01000080.1 GCA_002689605.1 Filomicrobium sp. | reverse complement strand
GTCGTTTGGGCTGTAGTGGGTGAAAGACCCAAATCTGTCTGGGGTTAGCTCTACGCTGGAGACTGAACCGACGTATGCTGCATGCGTACAAATCAAGACGTACTTGCTCTTGCGTTCTGTGGAGGAGAGTTGATGGTCTGAGTGGTGGTAGTCACAGAGTGTTCCAAGTTCTAGGTCGTCAGAGATTTCAACAATGGCTTTCCGGACTGCATCACAGAGCTCTTTGCACTGCTTCTTTTGACGGACGACGATCAAGACACAGCTAGGGTTCTTGGATCTGAAGCTCTCAACAGCAAGCATAGCTGCGTAGAGTGCAGCGCCTTGGCTTTTACCTGTACCGGTAGGAAGCTGGAGTACAGACCAGGTTGAAGTGAATTCCTTGTCGTTGGAGTCCTGATTGAAGGTGTTCTGTATGGCTTCAGCGTAGGTGTCCCCCATGGTTCTCCAGAGCTTCCTTAGGGAATCGTTTGGTACGTTGTTGAGATTGTTGATCCAGTGTTTTGTCATGGCCGTCTCAAAGTCACGACCGTCTATGATTACGGGCTTGGTCATTCTTTCCTTCTGTTTTTCAAGGTTGTGAATGGGGATAAATTTGATGGATTGGAGCAATAGAAAGCCGTCAGCGTAGAGCGTTGCTCCGCGCAGTTTGCTTCGTTCGTTGGTTGGGTTTGGGTGTGGAGGTTGTACGGAGAGGAACAACTGCCCTCCACAACACTCCGCAGGTATTGAGCCTCTGGTTTAAGAGTTGACCGAAGGCCTTAGGGGGTTAGGAGGCACATACTAAGAAGTGACTTCTAACTTCCCCCCATTTCAGGGGGGGTATTCCTATATTAAGCAAATAGGGGGAAGTTGAGCGTAGTTCATGGATTGAGGGGTGCTAAGCAGCCTCACCCATCAGAGCCTGGGTAATGATCTGTTCGTTAGCCACCCAATGGCTCCTCTCCTTGAGATCTTCTTTGGCAAGCTTGATCCCATAGACAGGAAACTTGGTGTCTAAGATGAGCTTCCAGAGCGCCCTTAGGGTCTTCGGGGAGACATCTCTGTAGACCTTCGCAACTTTACCTGACTGGTGGTCCCAACGAGATCCGAACGAGCAATCAGAGAGAGCTCTGAGCCTCCTGGCGCACTGAAAGCCAAAGGCAGTCTCGTCAGCAAACCTCTTAGGATTAGCCTCGTAGAGATATCCCATAGCCAGCATGGTGTTACTGATAGCCTTGAAGTCTTTGCTTTGGTTGGCACTTAAGATGATGTCATAGGCTTCAAGGAGGTTCTTAAAGAACGGTTGACCTTTATTGGCTAGCCGTCTGTACCGTTCAGCCTCATGGACTAGGCCGATCCAAGTTCTCCTCAGGAGGTCTTCAGTGTCTCCCCTAGCCCTCTCTTCGAACCAAAGGACAACAGCTTTGATGTAAGGTTTGAGCTCTTGAGCTGTGACTGGTTTCTGGAGAGGGTGACCATGTCTAGCTTTGGTCTTGTGGTGGTTTGAGCAATATCTTGAGAAGCCTTTGCGTGGCTTCGTGCAGCTTTGAACGTTACATTCAAGCATTACATATTCCTTATGAATTGATTGAATTGGAGCACTCGGAGCCATCCCCAGTCAGCATGCAGGTTTGGTCATCTGCTCTGTTGCTGGATGACAGGGACGTAGGCCTCAGTGCTAATAGTTGGGTGAAAAGGCAAACCCAGAGGGAGGCCTTCTGCCCCCTGCGCGATGACAAGGGCAGCGACAAGGTTAGAAACGGAGGGTGAGGTGAGTAGGAAACCGAGATTAGGTTCTCACAAGAGGACAACTTAATTGTCTGCATTGATCCGAGAGGCCAGGTTTTAGTCATCCACCTCTCGTGACGATGCGGGGCTAGTTGACTGTCCCTTTAAGAGGGCAACCTATTAGTAGCCCCCTGAATCGTCATGACTTTCTTAGATGCTGAGTCACGGTGGATCCAACAGCCATAAGATCTCTCAAGATTAGTTCGTGAGCAGTGAGAAATGCTGTTGCTCAGAACTTCTGTACTGGAGAAAGAGACGGGGCACGGGGGGAACTCAGCCACAGGCTACCCCCACGGATGCACCTTTAGATTTGAGACCCGAATATCCTGGGTTTCTATCCGGGTAAACATATGGAGCTTGCAACAACTCTTAGAAGTCCACCTTAAGGGCCTTCATTAGAGCCTCTTGAGCCAACCTCAGCCGCATCTCAGGGCCACCGTAGTTATCCGCTACATTTCCTGAAGAGTGGCCTAGGATGCTGTCTTGGGTCACCTGAGTGACCCCTGCTAGCCGTAGTTTGTCCGCCATGAGGTGTCTGAGGGAGTGGTTGGTTACCTTACGGTCTTTAGTGACTTTCCTGATCTGTTTCATGAGGGCCCCTGAGGCAGCATCTGAGCCTCTTGGACCGCCATATCTAGAGAACAGGACGTCGCTGTCTTCTTTGCCTTGGATCTGCTTCTCAGCAGCAATTAAAGCACCTCCAACGAGAGGAACCAATCGTGCTGATCCTTTTGTTTTCAGCCTCCTATGAGGGTGTACTTGAATGACCAAGTGAGGAATTGGATCCTTAAGACGTACGTCAGACACGAGTAGCCCCGTTATCTCAGCCATTCTACATCCTGTGTCCTGTAACATCTTCCAGATCAGTTGCAGTTCCGGGTTGACGTGTGTCTGGATGCGACCCCTGACGTCTATGAGTTCACCCTTAGTGAAGGCTCGCCGGTCATCCTTTGTGCCACTGGAGGCGGGAATGGAGAGATTGGAGAAAGGGTTCGATGTCCGATCTAGATCAAACTGGTCTATGGCAACGTTCAGTATCGCGCGAATGTCATTGAGATAACGACGAGCCGTAGAACCGGTTAGGACCTTATCACTCAGCATGAATTCTCGTACTTCGCGAGCGTCTCGCTTTTTTATACTGTCGATGAATGGGTCGCGGCCTAGCGCTTCTAATACAAGCGTTGAAACAAGATCTATACGATTTCTCTTTCGCTTTTCATCGCTGCTGCCTTTTACCTTCTCGTCAAAGTAGAGACTGACGGCGTCCGTAAACCTGTATCGCTCCTTAACTGGTGAGGCTGAATTGAGGATAAGGAGCTGGCGGCTAACCACTGGATTATCGATTATTGGATATCCAGTCTCAGTATCTACTGGGTATTCTTGAGTGAGCTGGTCGCTGATAACCTCCCGGTGGAGGCTTTCTCCATCGTCATCTAAACCAAAACCTTCAACTTCATTGAAACCCACCTCGTTAAGCCTCCTCAGAGCCTCTCTGTGGACCTCAAAGTCCGTCTTAGGAGCTATAACGTTGGACGCAGCTGTCAGTTGAGCAGACTGAAGGAGCTGCTCTACTTCCTTATGAATAGCGTTATAGCGCTTCAGAGCCTGGCTTTGAGACTTTCCGAGAGTTTTCTTGATCTCTGTTTTACCCAGAACCTCACGCAGGCCCTTAGGAACCCTTCTACGGTAGGTGTAGGTACCAGTCTTGGTCTGAACAACATGCTTCACGATTAGCCCCATGTGTACCTCTCTGTGTACCACAATGTGTACCTAGAGGAACCTGAAGCTTCTGAGTTCGTTGAATTGTTTGGGATATTCCGAAAGAGGTGGTGCCGCAAGAGGGACTCGAACCCCCAACCCCCTGATTACAAATCAGGTGCACTACCAATTGTGCTATTGCGGCCAACGGCTTGAAATCAAACGAGTAAATCCGTCCGAATTCGCCGAAAGTGCGAGGGGATGTGGACATAACTCATGGCCAGATCCCGCCGACAAGGGCCGTTCTAGGGCAAAGTGGGAGTGACGGCAATGGCCTGGCTGAAGTTTTTAATAGGACTTGAACAACCTCCCGCGAGCCTAAGCATTATCATCTCCGCTCTCGTGACGCGCTGGGACATGGCTAATCCCTCCTTAGCCAATAGAAGCGCCATTCTCCCATGCCTTGCCCGGCCGGCAAGCGAAGTGTCGCCAAAAGGGGGGGGCGCCGCGGCAGAATTCGTGCCGTCACCGATTGTTCTAAGAGAACAATGGATAGCAGCTGATCACTCCCCCGCCAGAATTGATGGTTTCTAAGCAGCAACAGGCAGAGTTGGCTTGCCGACAAGGGCTTCGCTCCTCGACGACAGTACTCCTACAGACTGGCCAGCTACTGCACGTTCAAAATATCGACTCACCGTCGATATAGGTTTAACCTCAGACTTCCACGACGACTTTGCCCATCGCATCTCCGCTGGTCAGTCGATCGTAAGTGTTACCTACTTCCAATAGCTTGAAATGGCTCTCGTCTAGCAGTGGTTGAGACGGTTAGGCTATTGAGTGAGCCAACAGCGCGTCCAAGGCTTCGACAAGCTGCTTGCACTTGGCTGCATCAAGGGCATCGCGGTGAGGTGGACCAAAGCGACCTTCGTCGTTGTCAAAGTACTTTCCGTTGGCCTCTGCAAATTCGTCGGAGAGCGCGGCCCGGGTCAGAATACCTGCGCCGATCCCCAAATCATGTCCGGCGACGCCAAAACCTTGTTTGACCATCTTACTTGCCAACAAGGAGCCGGGATTGACGGCGATCATGATCGGGCCATCCGTTCGCATTTGAGCCAAGCCGTTGTTCCACATGGTCAATGCCAACTTGCTCTGCGCGTAGGCCTCCATATCATCGAGGCGTACCTGACCGGCAAGAGCGTCGAGATTGACTGGCGCCTGAGCCGCCGAGGACAGATTGACTACGCATCCTGCTATGTCCATGAGTGGCAGCAACCTCCGGGTCAGTAGGTAAGGGGCAAGCGTGTTCACAACAAACCGCACATCCCGAGCTGCCTCGGTTATAGGACTGGGCGTCTTGAAAACGCCCGCGTTATTGATGACAACGTCGAGGTGATCATGTTGCTTTTTGATTTGGTCAGCGAGTGCGGCGACTTCTGTGAGGTCCGATAAATCTGCGACGTAAGATTTGGTTCGTCCGACTTGGGCCGCAGCGGTCACCTCGCGATCAGCAGCCTCGAGTTTTGCGGCATTGCGGCCATGCAAAAGTACGGAGTGACCCTGTGCAACGAGCCGCTTTGCAGTTGCCAGTCCAATGCCGTCGGTCGAACCCGTGACGAGTATTGTTTTAGTCATTTGGTTAGTGTCCTTTCGCTGCAAACTCCGGCAGGACGCGGTCTGCCAAGTGTTGCAAAGTTGCTTCTATGTTGGCCCGATTGAACCTGAGGTTCAGAGCGACGTGGTTGATGCCTGCGTCCTCGAGTGACCTTAGATAAGCAACCAGGAATTTCTCGCCGGATCGAAAGCCCAGGTGGATTGGCTGCGGCGATGATTCCGGATCATCCACCAAGTCGATATAGAGAGACTGCATTGCCGGCTTGGCTGGCTGTCCGAGGGCATGGGCACGCGCACGCAAATCGGCAATGAGGCGTTTCTGTTGCTCGGCATTGCGAGGATAGGTTATCCATCCGTCACCGTTTTCGGCCAACCAATCTTGGTTTTGCTGCGAGCTTCCGGTGATAAGTAGGTGGAGACTGCCTCCGACCGGTTTAGGCAGCATATCCATGCCGCCGTTCGGGTTGCCATATGGGCTATCAAATGTTGCCTTGGTCTCCGCCATCTGCCGGATGTACGCGATGCTGTCCCGAAAGCGTTGACCACGGTCCTCGAAGGGCAATGCCATCGCCGGGTATTCTTCCGGACGGTCGCCGGAAGCAACGCCGAGCAGCATTTGCCCGCCGGACAGCACGTCAACGCTCGCTGCGGCCTTAGCAACATGCGCTGGATGGCGAAGTGGGAGAACGATGCTCGCAACGCCAAGTCCAATGGACTGCGTCTTCCCAGCCAAAAGGCCCAGACATACAAATGGATCGAACACTTGGCCGGCATCACCGAACGACGGCTCGTTGAATGGAACGTCTCTTAGCCAAACGGCAGAGAAGCCGAGCTGCTCAGCCAGTTGAACACGTTCAACATGGCGGGCCATGGTAGGCACCGGACTGGTCATGTAGGCCTCGAGTGGCACAACCAGTCCGATACTTAGCCGGTTCGGTTGGAAGACCGTATTGTATGCCGCGTTGATAGGCTCGAACTGAGTGCCATGATGTAACTTGAGCATTGTGGTCCTCCAACTGCAACGATGTGCGCGGCAAGCACCGCACACATGTTCTCAGGGATCGCTAGTTCACGTCCTGCACCTGGACGACGAGGTCATTCCAAGCTCGTTGATTATCCATGCTGAACTGGGCATCGTTTTCATCGGCCCAAGCAAAGCGTTTCAATGCCGGTGTTTGGCTGGTCGCTTGGTAGAGCCAATAGGCTTCCGACTTGAGCGCGTCTTCAATGGGCTTGTCGACCGACTCGTAGACAGCTTGCTTGGTCGCGTTGATGGAGGCGGCAGGCCATTGTGCAATACGCTTGGCCAATTCCTCGACGTAGGGGCCAATCTCTGCCGGGTCCAAATGCCAACACGCTCGGCCTCATCGGCATCCCAGTCGCGGGCGCTAAGTGTTATTTCCAGTGCACGGCCGAGCCCCACCTGACGCGCCATTCGAGAAGCACCACCGCCACAAGGCAAGATGCCCATAGCGACTTCCATTTGCATGAACGTGGCTTTGCCACGTGCGGCGAAGCGCATGTCACACGCCAATGCGAACTCGTGACCACCGCCACGCGCAAAGCCCTCAATTTTGGCAATGGTTGCCTGAGGAAGTCGACTGATGCGCTCAAGGACGCGCTGAAGATCAAGCAGCTTAACCTCGTCGCGCGATACAGCGGTGCCGGACATGTCTTTCAGGAAGTTTGTATCGGCGTGCGCAACGAAAATGTCCGGGTTGGCTGACTGGAAAACCATGACCTTAACATTGCGGTCTGCCTCCAGCTTCTGTGCAAGCATATCGAAGTCCGCAAGCATCAGAAGGCCCTGGATATTGACTGGCGGGTAATCGAAGGTCACCCACGCGATCGCATCTTCGATCCTGACTTTAAACGTCGTGAAGTTATCGTACTGCCTGCGTCATCTCCTATTGTTGTGACGCAGATTTATTCCTTTCAAATAATATATAAAGACGTTATATTTGATTTCATAATTCGGATTTGGAATATAATTAAATGGACACCGATAGTCTCCGGCTCTTTGTTATTGCGGCAGACAAACTGAACATTAGCGCCGCCGGCAAGGAGCTCGGTATGGCGCAGGCTGTGGCGAGCGCTCGGCTTGCAAAGCTTGAGCATGCACCCGGTGCAGATTTGTTGCATCGCTCTACGCGCAAGGTTGCATTGTCTTTAGAAGGCGCTGAGTTCCTACCTTATGCCCGGGAGATTTTAGAGCAGGAGGATGCCGGACGCGCTGCTCTGGGACAAGGAAGCGCAACACCAACGGGGACGTTACGGTTCACTGCGCCAAGCACGTTCGCGCAACTCTACATCGCTCCGCTCATGACTGACTTCCTGCAGCGTCACCCAGGTATAAACCTCGATCTTCGCTTTAGCGATACGTAGTACGACCTCATTGAAGGCAGCTACGATCTTACTTTACGCAGTTCATCGCTTGGTGACAGCAGTCTCAAGGTACGCAAGCTGGCTGACGATGAACGGGTATTGTGTGCTTCACCAGATTATCTGGACAAGCACGGGACGCCTCGGGAGCCTGGCGATCTTAAGCAGCATGATCTGGTGGCTTTCCGAGATCAAGCAGCCAAAAAACTTATGGATCAGGATGGGCACTCCGGTCAGTTCGATCCGCGTGACGCGAATTGCCGTATCGTTGTCGATGATGGTTTAAGCCTAAAGATCACAAATGTTGGTGACTATGAGAGGTTGCGCCATAACAAGCGTTGTTGCGGCTGCGGTGATGAGACGTCTGCGCGTAATTAATTTCGCGGTTTTGCTCACTGCCTTAACCTCTTTCGTCACAACTTGCTTGTCGGTGTGCCTCTATTCAGCTGGTGCAGGCACGGCTGATGCAGCGGTCCGCGGTGCTCTTAGTGTGAGACGCAATAGCGGCGGTACGAGTAGTAGCGTCAGGATGGCCGACAACGAAAGCCCTCCGAGGACGACTGACCCCAAACCGCGGTACAGCTCTGAGCCGGCACCCGGGAAAACGACCAGTGGCAGCATGCCGAACACACTGGTGAGCGTGCTCATGAAAATTGGTCGAATGCGATTCCTCGTGGCTTCCAGGATTGCATCATTCACACTCATTCCATCGTGCAGCAAGTGATGCTGTGATTGGTGGACGAGCAGGATAGCGTTGTTGACCACAATACCGATCAGAATGACGAAGCCTAGCAACGTCAGCATGTCGAGTGGTTGTGTCTGGTACATGTTCAAGATTGCAAGGCCTGCGACACCGCCCGCTCCGGCTACTGGTACAGAGATCAGAATAACGAGCGGAAGAACGAAACTTTCAAATAGCACGGCCATCACAAGAAATACGATGATCAGCGCGAGTATGAGGTTTACTCGTAGCGCTTCCCACGTCTTTGAGAGCTGATCGGCAGCTCCGGTCAAAGAAAGGCGAACTCCTGGTGGCAATCCTTGATCTTTGACAGGTTTGACGACCTTGTCCTGCATGATCTCCACGGCGGACTCGAGGGCGATGGCATCGCTCGGTCTGACCTGCAATGTGATTGTTCGAAGGCGCTCACGGTGGCGGATTTCAACGGGGCCAGCTGTCAGTTTGACATCTGCCAGTGCAGATATCGGCACAATCCGCCCGTTTGGAGCGACGACAGGATAGGCTGAAATATCCTGGGTTTTACGATCTTGCGCGAAATTGGCCTTGCCTTTGAGCATCAAGTCTACCCGGTCGGTGCCAACCGTGATTTCCTTGACACGAACGCCGTCATTGTAAGCGTCAAGTGACAGAGCCAAGGTTTCAGCATTGACGCCGGCATCAGCCAATCGTACGCGATCCGGAATAGCGCGCAGTTCAGGTGCGCCGAGTTCGAGGCCGGGCTGCGGTCGGAATTGATTGCCTTTGCTGCGTGGGAACTCGCGAACAATTCGACCGGTTAGCCGCAATGCAACGCCTAGAATGTCCTCCAGCTTATCGCCAGAAACATTGAGTTCGATGGCCCGTCCGCCGCCGATGCCACGACCGAACAGCGAGCGTTGACTGATCAGGCCGAAGGTGCCTGGTTCAGCGAACACGGGGCCTCTGAGCACAGGAATGAGTTCGGCAACGCGACGTGGATCTTTTGCAGCTCCGCCGAGAATTGTATTGCCTCGGAAGGCAACAAAGAAGAAATGCTTCATTGCCGGCGGTTTGGATTTATCGCCGTCTTCTTCTCTCTCCCAAAGCGGTCGCGCAACACTCTCGATACGTTCAGCGATCTGGGTCGTTGTCGAGAGGTTGTAACCCGGCGGTGGCAAGATGAAACCAAATACGAGATTGCGATTGCCTTCTGGCAAATATTCCAGTTTTGGAAGGAATACCGTAGCACCCCAGACAGCACCTGCAGTAATGGCGCCGGCGCACAAGACGCCGATAAAGCGACTACCAACTGTTATGCGTGCATAACCTCTGATGAGCCAGGAGAATGCCTTGCCGAAATGGTCGACGATTGGCAGCGGCATGACCGATAGACTGGGCTTTTTGGCGCCGAGTAACCTGCTGGCGAGAGCTGGCACAACCGTGACCGCAACGACCAGCGACAGCATGACGGATACTGAGATAGCGACGGCAATATCGCGGAACAACTGGCCGGCTTCGAGTTCCATCACTAGGATAGGAATGAACACCATGACGGTTGTCAGGGCAGAGACAAGGATGGCGCCCCAAACCTGCCTAGCGCCCTGGTAGGCCGCTTCATTCGCGCTCAATCCTTTTTGACGCAGACGATAGATGTTCTCGAGAACAACAATCGCGGCATCCACAACCATTCCAACGGCAAACGCGATCCCAGCTAATGAGATGACATTGAGTGTGCGCCCCATGGCTGACATGGCCACGAAGGATGCCACAATCGAAACTGGAATGGCGAGAGAGATGACCAACGTTGCGCGAGGCGATCTCAGGAACAATAGCAGTATGATCGCTGCGAGGATGCCACCAATCCAAATGTTCTGGATGACCAGTTCTATCGCGCCATCAATGTAGATGGTCTCATCGTAGACCTGCGTTACCGTCAGGTTTTCATCCTTGACCGGTCCGTCTTTCAGTTCAGTCAGAGCCTGTTTGATGCCGGCCATGACCTTGATGACATTGGCGCCTGTTTCTCGAACCGTGTTGAAGGCGATTGCAGGTTCACCCTTGTGGCGGATGCGGGCTGAAGGGTCCTTGTAACCAAATTTTACGTCTGCCACGTCACGCACGAACACGCGGCCTACACGATTGGGTGCGCCTACTGCTGGTGTTTGAGTGCTGTTGATGCCACCATCGAGCGAGCTTGCTGCGCCGCTTCTCAGAACGACGTTGCGCACTGCCTCCTGTGTGTCGAGTTCTCCCTCGACGCGCACAACATAGCGACGTTTGCCTTCATCGATATTGCCGGCAGAAATCGAAATGCTCTCGCGTCGGAGCGTGTTGAGGACTTCCGGAACGGTGAGGCGATAATTGGCCAACCGCTCAGGATCCAAGATGACCTGTAGTTCGCGTTCGACACCGCCGTACACGTTTACACTAGCGACGCCTTCAACCCGTTCAAGGCATTCGGCAATCACGTCGTTGACGAAGTTTCCGTATTGTTCGATAGGGCGGGTGTTACCGGCTTGCCGTTTGAGGATAATCCAGGCGATCGGATTATCGTCCGAACTGGATGTGTTGAGCGTTGGCTCATCCGCTTCTTCCGGATATCCGCTGACCCGGTCCAGGCGGTTGGACACAAGCAAGAGCGCTCTGTCCATACTGGTGCCGATGGCGAATTCAAGCGTAATGCGAGCGCGGCCGGACTGGGATTGCGAGATCATTGTCTCAAGACCATCCAGCCCTTTGAGTTCCTCTTCCTGCCGGTTGACAATTTCGCGTTCGATTTCCGCCGGTGCCGCACCGCCCCAGATTGTCTGGACCTGAATAACAGGTTTGCGGACATCAGGAATGAGCTGAATTGGAATGCGTGTCAGCGCAAGGATACCGAACAGTACGGCCATCAGTACAGCCGCAATGACAGCAACAGGTCTATCGATGGCGATGCGGATCAGGTCCATGTCCGCGCTCTCCGGTTAGCCGCGTTTCGCGGTTGGGCTTGATCCAGCTGGTTTGGCATTGACCTGCTGCGGTCGGACTGATTGGCCTGGCCGCAAGCGTTCATTGCCGCGAATGACAACTTGATCACCTGCAGCGACGCCCGATTTAACCTCGATGCGGTCTTGCACGGCCTGTCCAATCTGAACTGGTCGTGGAACTGCCTTGTTGTCTTCTACGACGTACACAAGCCAGCCGCGCGGGCCTTGCAAAAGTGCATCTTTTGGGACTGATAGGACTGTGCGCGGTCCACTCACAGGGATCTGTAAACTCACTGAACTGCCGATAGCGGTATGACCGGCCTGCAGTTTATCAAGCTTGGCGGAAAATCTCACCGGACGTGTGCGCGTGGAGACGTTCTGGACGGGTATGGTTGTGCGTACTGTAACGGTTTGTCGAACGCCGCCTTCCAGAACAGCTGTCAACGTGTCGTTGATCCGGAGACCGCGTGCCATGTTACTTGGTACGTCGGCCTCAATTTCCAGGTTGGTGACGTCGAGCAATGTTGCAACCGTCCCGCCGATCGTCATGTACTGACCGGTTTGAGCCTGGCGTGCGATGATGACTCCATCGAACGGGGCTTTTATCTGCGCGTGCCTGAGATCGTACTCGGCCCGGTTCAAATTGGACTTTGCACTGTGCATTTGCGCTTCGGCTTGTGCGCGTTCGCTGCGCGCCTGAACAGCGGCCTGTTTGAGGTCATCGTACCGGGCGCGGGAAAAGGCCGTCGAGCTCTTCAGGCCGTCCTGGCGCTTGAATGCAATCTCGGCGAGTTTCACTTTCGCGTCAGCCACATCCAGGCCGGCCCTCGCCACTTCAAGTGAAGCCTTGGCGGCCTGCTTTTCAATTTCGATGCGACTGCTATCGAGCTCAACAAGAGGCTGGCCCTGTCGCACCCGATCACCGATTATGAATGTAACCTTCTCGATAACACCCGCCGTCCGCGTCGCAATATCGGCACGACGCATAGCAACCAGTTGACCAAGTACCGCCTGGGTGTCCCGGATCTCGCGCTTCTCAGCAACATCAACGACAACTTTAGCAGCTCGGCCCTGGGCCCTCGCTAAAGAGCCACTGGCGAGGAACAACGCGAGCGGCAGCGATAATGCTAGAGTTATATGTCTCATACGGTTCGCCTATTGGCCAATGGCGGCGCGGGTCGCGGCATCCAAATTAGATGGGCGAGGGCGCCACAGTAATCAAGCCGTAGTCGTATGGTGTGTTCTAGCGCGTGTCGAATGAATTTCCTATTGCTGATGAATGCGGCTCGTTGGCGCTTCAGTGTTGTTTATCATGAATTGCCGCCAGCACACGCTCTGGTGTCATTGGCATGGATGTTACACGGACGCCAATTGCTCTGGCGACGGCGTTCGCAATACAACCCGCGACCGGTACGATGGGCACTTCACCGACACCGCGTACTCCGTATGGAACTTCCGGTACGGGTGTCTCCAGAATTACGCAGTCGATGTCCGGAACATCCAACGCGGTTGGCATGCGATAATCCAGCATGCTTGCATTGCGGGCGCGGCCATCTGATCCATAATTGATATGCTCCATAAGAGCCCAGCCGAGACCTTGCACAACACTACCCTGCATCTGTCCTTCGATTGCTGTCGGATTGAGTGCGCGACCAACATCCTGGAATGCTGTGTATCTCAAGACGGTGACAAGGCCCGTATCAGGGTCGACCTCGACATCGCAGATATGGGCGCCGACTTCGACGCCGAGTGGAAGTTTGACTGAAGTACCTCGTCCAACGATTGCGCCTTGTGTGAGGGTGGCTTCCATGAGTTCAGCAAGTGAAATTGAGGCGCCGCCTGTTGTCGATTTGAACACGCCTTTGTCGTAGGCGAGATCTTTGGGATTGGCCTGGAGGACTTCGGCGGCACGTTGCCGGAGTTGTTCGAGGGCATCATCAGACGCTTCCACGACGGCTGCCGTCATCGTACGTGCGACGCGACTGCCAGCTGCGCCATCACTATAACCCACGGACTTTGAATCACCCATCTGGACGAATACGTCATCGACCGACATCCCGAACTGTTCGGCTGCAACCTGCGCCATACTTGTTCGTGTGCCAGATAGATCGACAGCGCCTAGGGTCACCATCGGGCGGCCATCGCCGACGATAGATATGTGGCAGGCAGACGTCATCGACGTGCCGCGCCAATAACCAAGAGCCAAACCACGACCACGCGGGAGGTCGCCTTCTCCGAGTGGATCGGTCCAGCATGAATGCTCCCCAACTCTATCCAGGATCGATGTCAGGCCGATTGACGGGAACGGCGTGCCGATTGGCATTCGGCTGCCGGTTGTTGAGGCGTTGCGTTTCCGGAACTCAAGTGGGTCCATGTCAAGCTCCTGGCAGAGCATGTCCATGGCCTGTTCCATGCCGAAGTAGGCCTGAATACCGCCAGGACCACGGTAAGCTTCGGTCCGAGGCTTATTCGTGGTGACGTCGTAGCCTTCAAGGTGCAGGCTCTCTGTTTGATAAAGTGCTCCTGCCGCCTGCATGACGAGTGAGGGCCCCATGCCCGGCAGTCCGCCTGTGTCGACGTGATAGACACCTTTGACTGCTTGCAGTTTGCCGTCATTGTTAGCGGCAACATTCATGGTCACATGCATGCCGGCGGTTGGGCCACTACCACCCTGCAGAACCTCCTCTCGTGTCAGCACGAGCTTAACGGGCTTTCGGCTGATTTCTGAGAGCTTGGCTGCGATCGGCTCGCCGTGCGTTGATATCTTGCCGCCAAAGCCGCCACCAATTTCGAGTGGAATGACTTTAAGCTTCGATTGCGGGATACCCAGAATGCGCGCCACCATGAGCTCAGTCGTGTGCTGGCCCTGGGTCGAGGCCCACACGGTGACAAAGCCATTGCTGTCGACGTTGGCGACGGTGGCCTGTGGTTCGATATACCCCTGGTGGGACGTGTCAACGCGAACCGAAATCGTCGCTGACTTATCGGCCTGTGCTAGTGCGGTTTCAACGTCTCCGTTATCAATGATCGTACGCGAGCATACGTTCGATGCTTGGCGTGGTGTTTGCTCAAGTCCATTGGTGAAGACGTGGTCATGGAGAACTGGCGCTCCATCTGCGCGCGCTTCGTCCATTGTGACAGCAGGGGTATAGACTTCGTAGTCAACCTCTATCAGATCGAGAGCTAGCTCGGCTGTGAACACGTCGACAGCTGCTACAGCTGCAACCGGTTGGCCGTACCAATGCACTTTATGGCGGGCCATATTGATTTGAGCGACCATCCACATGTCGTAACCAGTCTCGCCCATGGGTATGGACGCACCGACCGGTAAGTCAGTGAAGTCTGTAGCTGTTACAATAGCCTTCACACCTTCGACTGCCAGGGCCTTTGAAGTATCGATTGAGATAATCTTGGCGTGGGCGTGGGGGCTGCGCAAGATTTTGGCATGTAGCATTCCGGGTAGGTTGAGGTCGGCCGGATAAATGGCTTCTCCCGTCGTGCGTTCGCGACCGTCAACTCGTGAAATGCGCTTGCCAATAGAAGACAGATTTTGCTCTGGAGCATGGGTGGGGTGAGCTACATTCATAGTTTCAAGCTCCCATACGGTCTGCGGCATCGGAGATGGCACGCACTATCTTGTCGTAACCCGTGCATCGGCAAATGTTGCCGGCAATAGCGTGGCGGATTTCGTCATCACTCGGCTTTTGGTTTTCGCGTAGAAGGGCAGCAGCGGATAAGGCAATTCCAGGCGTGCAGAAGCCACACTGTGTGCCACCATGTTCGACGAGTGCTGATTGGATGGCATGCAGGCCATCTTCTTCTGCAAGGCCTTCTATGGTGGTGATCTCATGTCCTGGAGCCTCGGTGCCCATCATCAGACATGCGCATACCGCGTCACCATCAACGAGAACAGTGCAAGCACCGCAGTTGCCGTTGCTGCAACCTTCTTTGGTGCCAGTTAAGTTGAGACGATCGCGTAGTAGTTCGAGCAGAGTATCGCGAGGATCGACGAGGCAAACGTGATCCTCACCGTTGACGCGGCATTCGATTGGAATTTTCTTCATTTGCATTAACTTTGGAGTTGCGCAGCGCATGCTTCCAGTGCGCGGCGGGTCAGTGTTTCGACAAGGCTTTTGCGGTACTCCGCGGAGCCACGCGTGTCAGAAATTGGCGTCACATCTTCTTTGGCTGCAAGAGCAGCCTTTGCGAAAGTCTCCGCATTGGCAGGCCGATTGAGTAGAGCAGCTTCTGCACTGCATGAGCGGATCGGGGTTGGCGCAACAGATGCAAGTGCTATCCGTGCAGCCTCGATATGATTGTTGTCATCAAGAGCAAGCCATACGCCAGCGCCGACGACGGCGATGTCCATCTCTCGGCGCGGCGTGAAACGAAGATAGTGGGCTGCTGCTTTGGCAGGTTGCGGTGGCAACACTATCCGGGCCAGGATCTCGCCGTCTGCCAAATTGGTTTTGCCAGGACCTTTGAAGAACTCTTCAATCGCGATTGTGCGTTCGCCACCCGGACCAACAAGATGGCATTGCGCGCCGTAGCAGATGAGCGGTGGAATGGCATCTGCGGATGGTGCAGCATTACAAACGTTGCCGCCGAGTGTCCCCCGGTTCTGTATTTGTCGGCTGCCAATCATGCCGAGGGACGTAGCCAGCGCTGGGTAGCGTTCTGGAATTCGGCCGTCACGCAGCAGGTCCGTCGCGGAAGCAGACGGACCAACCAAAAGGCCGCCGTCTGCTGTTTCGCCGATCTCGCGCAATTCTGCGACGTGTTTTAGATCGACCAAAACATCGGCTTTGCGGCGTCTTTCGCGCAGTTGAACGATTAAGTCTGTGCCACCTGCCAATGCTTGTGCACCTGGCTTGGCAAGAGCATGCTGCGCCCCTGCTAGAGACGTTGGACGCTCGTAGCTCAATTGGTTCATCCCAATGCCCTTATTGAATTGGCTTTCCCATGCAGTCGAGCGACCAGATGCAGGCAGCCGATTAGGATTTGTTGAGGTAGCCCAATCCTAGCAGGTAAGCGTAGCATGACCAAGCGTTGTGCGTATCGGACGTGTTGATAGGCTGGCTTAGAGCTGATTTATCGGGACCTTGAAGTGGCGCTTTCCACTTTCGTCCGGCTCCGGCAGGCGGCCAGCTCGAATATTAACCTGCAAAGACGGAATGATCAATCGAGGCATCGATAGTTTCTTGTCGCGTGTCTCACGCAGCTCGACGAACTCATCTTCAGTGACACCATCTTTAACGTGGATGTTGTTCGTGCGCTCTTCAGCAACAGTTGTTTCCCATTCAATGTCGCGACCACCCGGTCCGTAGTCATGGCACATGAACAGACGCATCTCAGGTGGCAATTCAAGTACGCGTTTGATCGATCGGAAGAGCTGGCGAGCATCGCCGCCCGGGAAATCAGCACGAGCCGTGCCGCCATCTGGCATGAATAGTGTATCGCCGACGAAGGCCGCATTGCCGATGACATGAACCATGCAGGCTGGTGTGTGTCCTGGCGTGTGCATGGTTGTGACGGTCATAGACCCGATCGAGTAAGTATCACCATCCTCGAATAGCCGGTCGAACTGGCTACCATCACGCTGGAATTCTGTTCCCTCATTAAAGAGCTTTCCGAACTCTTCCTGGATCTGGATAATACCGGCACCGATCCCGATCTTGCCGCCAAGCTTCTGCTGGATGTAGGGGGCACCGGACAGATGGTCGGCATGGGCATGGGTCTCGATTAGCCACTCCAGCTTGAGGTTGTTGGCTTTGACGTATTCTATCATGGCGTCCGCGGACTCGTAAGTCAGTCTGCCAGCGGAGTAATCTATGTCCATAACCGCATCGATGATGGCGCAAGATTGAGATCCGGGGTCTTTCACCACGTAAGAAATCGTATTGGAGGCACCATCTATAAAGGGTTTAACTTCTGGAATGACAGCAAGATCTACCGAGAAGCTGTTATTAGCCATGGTTGCCTCCATTAATTGGGTCCCGCTCTATAAGGTCCTATTTCCGGATGCGTGGACCAAGTCTTGGGTTGCTGAGCGTCATCAAATCACAAATCGCGATCAGCACAATTGAATTTCATCAAATTACCGATTTGAGCAATCTCATCCTCATATTGTTTCGATTTTAAGAATGAAAAGGTGTCGCCTGGACGATTTTGATGATCGTCGGTACACTCCTATATCCAAATGTATATAGGAGTGAGAATCCTGTCGCGGCTGATGTGTTTTGTGTTCGTACTGATGGTTGCGGCTGCGACGGCGCAGGCACGGGATGTCACTGTGTTTGCAGCGGCCAGCCTTGCGGATGCTATGGCAGCAGTTGCCAAGTCCTTCTCAGTCCAATCAGTGCATCGCATGAAAGTCGTTTTGGCTGGATCTTCGACTTTGGCTCGTCAAATTGAGGCTGGAGCTGATGCAGACCTTTTCCTATCTGCTGATGAAGCTTGGATGAGCTACTTAGAAGAACGCGGGCTGGTTGATCCTATGTCGCGGCAACGGCTTCTGACAAATAGTCTCGTACTTGTCGTACCAAAGGCGCGCTCAAAAAGTTTGCAGATCACGGCTGATGACAAATGGCTTGAGGAACTGGGTAAGGGACGTATAGCCGTTGGTGATCCGGAGCACGTGCCTGTCGGGAAGTATGCCATGTCAGCTCTTCAAGCTTTGGACGTCTGGGCGAGGGTGCAACAGCGTTTGGCACCATCTCTACATACCCGTGCAGCGCTAGCTTGGGTTGAACGTGGTGAGGCTGTTGCCGCTATCGTTTACGCAACGGATGCTCGGGCCTCGCGCGCGGTTGTTGTCGCCGGTCAATTTCCCGTTACCAAAAGCGCTGGTATTGCCTACCCAATTGGCAGATTGGTCGGCAAAGATGATGATGCAGTCGAAGCTGCTTACAAGTTTATCGTCGGTGTGGAAGCCCGCGGAATATTTCGCCAACACGGGTTCGGTGGCGGATGACACTTTTTCAATTTGGTGAAGCGGAGTTGGCAGCGTTGCTGCTCAGCTTGAAAATTGCAGTCATTGCTTCTCTTCTGAGCCTCCCGATTGCTATCGGCGCTGCCTGGCTGCTTGATCGTCTTGGTTGGTTTGGTCGCTCGGTTTTGAACGTGATTGTTTATGCGCCGCTGGTCTTGCCGGCAGTCGTGATTGGCTATCTGTTGCTCTTGATCTTTGGGGTACGAGGGCCAGTCGGGAGTTGGCTCAACGACGTGTTCGGCGTGCGTCTCGTTTTTACAACTGCAGGAGCTGTGCTGGCAGCTGCTGTCATGTCATTCCCGTTGATGGTTCGCGCGATGCGGTTGTCGCTCGAAGCCATCGATCCAGGCTTGCAGTTTGCTGCGCGCACGCTCGGTGCATCCCGGCTCGACGTCTTCTTTACAATTACACTGCCGCTGATGCTGCCCGGTATACTCGCTGGTTTTGTAATGGCCTATGCAGCGGGCTTAGGTGAATTCGGGGCGACGATTACATTTGCCAGTAATGTTGCTGGAGAAACGCGGACATTGCCGCTCGCGATTTATACCGCGATCCAAACGCCGGGCGGGGATGCGCTTGCGACGAGACTTGTCGTGTTGTCGTCTCTGCTTGCGCTCGTTGCCTTGGCGCTGTCAGAATATGTTGAGCAGCGAACCCGCGCAATGGTGTTCGGGCGATGATCGACGTTAGCTTCCAGACGGTTCTACTTGGCGCGTCTTTTGATGTCGACTTTTCTGCGCCTGGACAAGGCGTGACGGCGCTGTTTGGTCGAAGCGGAGCCGGCAAGTCAACAATTGTAGACGTCGTGGCTGGCGGCCGGGACGTTTCAAAGGGGCGTGTCATCGTCAATGGTGAGACGTTTCTAGACAGCGCGAGCCGGATCAAACTGCCAATTGAAAAGCGTCGGATTGGGTTTGTATTTCAGGACAGTCGACTGTTTCCGCACATGCGGGTGCAGTCCAACTTGCTTTACGGTTATAAGCGCGCAACCGTTACGCCGTTCATTGACCCAGAGCAGGCGATAGAGCTTCTTGGTTTGGAAGATCTTTTGCAACGCCGGCCGCACCGCTTGTCTGGGGGCGAGCGGCAACGTGTTGCGATTGGACGTGCGTTATTGGCTCAACCATCAATTTTGCTGATGGACGAACCACTATCGTCGCTTGATCCTCCAAGGAAGGCCGAGCTTCTGCCTTACATTGAGCGGCTCCGTGATGAGCTGAAGATTCCAATCATTTACATCAGCCATGACTTCAATGAAGTCATGCGGTTGGCAGACCATCTGGTGGTTGTTGATAACGGTCGTATTGCCAGACACGGCCCACTATTGGATCTAGCCTCAGATCCCGAGCTGAGCCCATTGATTGGTCGCTATGAAGCTGGATCTGTTCTGGCCTGTGTGATCGAAGACCATGATCAGACAAACGCTCTTACTCGTCTCTGTGTTGGAAAGCATGAGTTATCTGTTCCAATCATTGATGCTGGGATCGGTAGTGAAGTTCGAGTTCGACTGAGGGCTAGAGATGTTGCTCTGGCACTTTCTGAACCAGAGGATACGTCCATTGCCAACCGCATACCCGGAGTGATCACGGAGTTGGTTTCTAGAGATGGACCATACATCGATGCCGGGATCGATATTGGAGCCGGGATCGTTCGCTCTCTGCTGACGCGAGCCTCAGTTGAGCGGCTTGGACTGCAGCCTGGTATGTCCGTTTGGGCGTTGACCAGAGTCGTTGCTTTGGATAGCCGCTCGGTTGGTTTCAGGCGTCTCCCGCGTCGGGAGGATCACGGTCAGTCTTGACGCGCTTGGCATCATATTCTGAGTTGGTTTGCTCTTCTACTTGCACAATTTGTTCCGTCGTGGCTGCGGTGCATCGTGCTTCCGTATCCCGATAGAGGCGAATGAGCTTCTCACCGAGTTCTGTAACATTCGCTCCCTTGCCTTGCGATCGACCAGGGAAAGTTTCAACGACCGGCACTTGAAACGCGCGGTTCATATCATCGATCAGCAGCCAGGCTCGGCGATAGGACATGCCTTGCTCCCGAGCTGCTGCAGAGATTGAAGCGCAACGTTTAACCGACTCGAGCAGATTGACCTTACCAGGCCCCAGGCGGGAGCCATTGGCTAGATCAATACGCAGCGATAGCCGGGTATCAGGCATGGGATTTGCTCGCTCAGGCAGCGCGCGCGTAGCCATCATATCGCGGTGGCGCCGCTCGTGATCCTGAGCTGCGACCTGGTGCGTTGGGTAATACGAAGCCCTTCTGGTAGGAGGCGCGCACAATGACTGAAAACTTCCAAAGAGCGCCAGCTGCAATCAAGATCGCGCCAGCGATGGCGGCATAGATTGCTGCGGGGGCTGCAATGACGCACCCCAGTGCGATAGCAATTGCGACGGCCCACCAAAGTACAACGAACTCATTGATCGACAGTAGAACGCGTCTAGCGAGCGGCGGGATGCGGTTGGCCTTAGCTGTTGCGATGTAGGCCATCCAGAGAACAGCTGTCACAGCGGCTAGCAAGGCGGCGATCATTGGCAATGCTGTTGGTATTTTCTGTTCTCCAAGCGCCGTGAGTGCAAGCATACTTGCACCAGCGCCTTCGGTCAGGCCGGTCGTGATTATGAGGGCCGGTATGAAGTGCGCTCGCCATGCTGGAATGCCCGTGGCAGCGTAGAGGATCTGAGCTTGGCAGAAAAGAAAGGCAAATCCGGCCGAACCGGTTGCGAGCCACAGCAATGGTGATGACCGAAGCAGATTTGCGGCGAGCAGCGGATAAAGAACTGCCACGACCCAGATTTCGCGTGTCATCCACGAAGACTGTGGACGCAGTATCGCGTACCAGAACCGTTCCTTGCGTCCGATCTCCATAAATACAAAGAGCAGGCCAATGGCGATGATAGCTCCGCCAGCAGTAAACAGCCTTTTTACATTATCGGCGTTGATTTTTCCGTCGACAGCGGCAAGCGCGGTAACGACCAACAGTCCCGATCCTATGCCACCCATGATGAAGTTCATGGCAGCACGATAGTCCCAGAAAGTCTGCAATGGGCCGGTCAGTGGATTGGCAAGATCCATTTGGGCTTCCTCATTCTCTTGAGCATGAGAGTCGTCTGCCTGATCCAATCCAGGGATCGCGCCCGGCACCTCATAGAGNTACTTTATTTGTGGGTCCGTATCCAAAAAGTCATTGATTTGGAATGATTGCCGGGAGGCAACGAGCTTGGATACCTCGCTATCTGGATCATTGAAGTCGCCAAACTGGATTGCCTGGGCGATGCACGATGCAGCGCATGCCGGAGTTACATCGAGGTCGACGCCGGNTACCTGCCCGCTGGTCTTGGCTTCATCGACACGATCGATGCAGAAGGTGCACTNCTGGATCGTGCCAATACGCTCGGGANGANTTGTGTGCCGCTCTTGGCGCGTCTTGGCNCGGAAGTAATGTGTNTCTTCGTGGACGATGGTGCGCGCCTGATAAGGACATGAGACAGCGCAGTAGGCGCAGCCGATACANAGATCGTGGTCCATGGTGACCAGACCATCCTNGCGCTGGGCTGTGGCGCCTNTTGGGCAGACTGGTACACAGGGTGGTTCGGCACAGTGTTGACAGCCAACGACTAAGAAGAAGCGCTGNACGTCNGGGTANTCTCCTTGTTCNACGTCGAGCACGGAGCGCCATTGTACGTCCGGTGTCGTGTCGTTGGCATGTTTGCAGGCAATGGTGCAGGTCTGGCAACCGACGCATCGGTTGACATCAACGGTCATGCCGTAGCGCTTGGNTGNGGACCTGTCACTTGAGTAGTCGGCAATGCTCATGCGGCAGCTCCATTGGCTGTTGCTGCCTTNTCGACCCGAACGCAGANAATATCCGAACCAGAGCCTGTTGCATCTGTGAGTGACAAGGCCAGTGCGCTTAAGCTATTGAGCGACGGGTTGTTGAAATCCTTCGCAACGGGTGTGGCCCAATGATCGAACTGTCCGATCATAACAATCGTATCGGGCCGTATGCCCGCGCGCAGAACAGCGCGACCGCGAGTTTGTCCCGTCGGTGAGGTAATCACGACTGGATCTCCGTCGGCGATGCCAAGATCTTTTGCGCGCGCTTTGTTGATGATCACGCCTTNATGACCTGCAACGTTGTCAGCGACTTCCTTGATAAGTGGNAGACCGACATTNGCGCCCCACGAATACTGCATGGAGCGGGCTGTTAGTGCCCACATNGGAAAGTCGCTTGCTTGTTGTCCAACCTCGCTCGCAAAATTGGTCCAGATGCCAGGAAAGTCGATGTANCTTGGCATCGGNTCGTANTCTTCGAGCTGNTGGTCCCACCAGTTGACACCNGCNTCATGNAGTCGATTTCCGAGTTGTGCGCCGTGGCGCTTCATGCGTTCCTGATANGGTANCTCAAATCGNACNCCCGACTCCTTGATGGCCGGGAATAGATACCAGTTCAGCTGGCTATAGGACTTGAGNATAAAGCCCTCTTCCTTGAACCAATCGAGATCGTGAATTTCTTTGCCGTNCGATACCTCATGGCTTGCAGCCTTGGCGACAGCATTCCAGATATCATCGCCGTCGTGTTTCTCATTTTCAGAAACGGTGTAATCAAAACCTTCTCCATAGAGGCGGATGCCTGCCGCGCCGGAGTTGATAGCTTTGTTATACTCGGACAGTATNCCGGTTCGGGCTGCGAGTTCCGTCGAAACATCTGTCATGTCTTNGCTGTCGACGACTTTCTCGCCGATAGNCTGACGTACGGCCCAACCTTCCTTAGTCCAGAACTGCTGGATGAACTTTGTCGAACCAATGCGGATCAGTTGCGTGCTTTCCAGATNGCCGGCATCCGGCAACAGGATGTCGGCCATGTGATTGGTTTCGTCGCGGGTATAGGCGAACGCGACGACAAANNGGAATTCAGCAACACGCTCGGCCACTTCAGGCGCGTTCCATGAGGAGATCGCCGGGTTNGTGCGATAGCAGAACCAGACATCTGGCTTGGTTGCTTGCGGCCAGTTNTCCGGTTGCTCCTTTTGGAATAACCACGGCAGGTGGGCAGGTCCCAGAGCAGGTGACCACGGTCCGTTGGAGGCTAGTGGAACGAGACTGTCGTAGGCGTTACGGATGCCCGGTGTTGCTTTCCAACCNTTCTTCGACGTGTCGTTGAACGGGTAATGCATAAAACCATCTTCGCCGTGCTNAACCGATGCTGAGCGATCGTTGGCAGGGCGAACAAGCTTGACGTTGGTTCCAAGGACGCCGCCGGGAACTTCAAGCGCTCCGACAAGAACGGCGAGTACGGTGCGTGCCCATGTCGTCTGGTACCCGCCCCAACCGTTATTGACGCTCTTGCCAAGCATGACTGCCACTGGGCGATAAGGCAGTTCGACGCCATCGATCTCGATCGTCTCACCGATGCATGCGTGTGCCAGATATTCGTCGGCAATTTGGCGGATTTTGTCTGCNGGTATGTCGGTGATACCTTCCGCCCAGTCTGGCGTGTACTCAGAGACGTGCTCCTTCAGCGCGTCGAGTGACGTCTTGGCTTGAATATCCTTGTGATGCCATTCTTCATTGTCGGCGCCGCGCTCAACGCCGGACACTCTAGCGTCGACTGAGAGGGCTGGTTCGGTCGCCCTGTCGTATGGCTTTGCGGTATAGTCGGCCAGGTCCCAGACAAGCGGATCGCCCGTATGAGGATCGCGAAGGAAATAACCGTTTGGTGCGATCAAATAAGGCGAGTTGGTGTGATTGCGCAGGTAGGGTACGTCGCAGACGTCCTGCCAGTCGCGCGTGCAGAGAATGTGATTGATTAATGCAAACAGAAAGGCTGCGTCTGTCTTGGGTTTAATCGGGACCCATTCACCGGCCGATGCGCCAGAAACTGACAGGTGGGGTTCTACCTGAATACGTCTCAGGCCACGGACACGGGCATCAGCCTCGCGCCAGACACCGGCAACGCCCGACGAGGCATCAACATTGTTTCCGCAACTGATGACGAAGTTGCAGTAGGGCACATCCGGTGAAACGATGAAGGCGCGATGCCAGAACTCACCATAAAGGCGTTCCGAGTGATAGCACTTGACGCCTTGGCCGGCGCCGAAGCCGAGGTCCACCGCACCCCACGCTTTCAGAAAGGCCGGGAAGGTGCCCATATACTGTGTTGGCGGACCACCACCGCCGAAACTGGCTGCAACTCTTGGATAACCGGATTGGTCTCGCAGCCCTTTAGCGCGGACCTCGTTCAGTTTGCCGGCGACAATATCGAAGGCTTCATCCCAGCTAATTGCCTCAAACCCGGGGTCGTGCTCGCGGCCCTTTTTCGGGTTCGTACGTTTCATCGGGGTCTTGATGCGGTTGGGATTGTAGGTCTTTTGAACAAGCCCATAAGCTTTCACGCAGACACGACCGCCGGCTGGATGCTTGCCACAGGCATCGTAGTTTGACTCAATGCGAACTGCAACGCCGTCTTCTTCCTCGACACGCAAGAGGTCCGGCCCGGCGACGCACTGGTAGCAAAAGGTTGGCTTCTTGATGCGTTGTTTTTGCGGTGTGTAAGGGCGCGAACCGGTCGAAGACGACGACATTTATCAGTTTCCTTTTTGGGCTTTCTTCGCAGCAATAGCTGATTTTAGTCGATCGATTTCAACAACGAAGCGGGTGTGCGTGGCTGTTGCAACTTTTTCGATCTCGTCATGCACTTCGACTTTGCAGGTTACGCGGCGGCCGTCCACGTTATCAATCGTGACTTTGTGCGTGACCGTAAAGCCCAGAGGTGTCGGCTTTGCGTGTTGTATCTCAACGCTTGCGCCAACCGTATCTTCGCCGTCATCGAGGTGCTGTAAGATGAGGTCGCGACACGCGTATTCGAGGTCGTGCACGATTTGAGGTGTTGCATAAACGCGAAGGTCATCGCCCATGAAGTCGATGGTGCGTGGTGCATCAATTTTTATTTCAGTTTGGCTTTCAACGCCGGCCTTGAGAGTGTCTTTCATCGCTTGTCCTGTGAACTTATATCTGTGGGCTTGGTTTTAATAGTGCTCAACCGCGGCCGAGTTCCTCGTTCATGATTTCCCGCATTCGGAATTTTTGAACTTTGCCGCTTGCGGTCATTGGGAATTCGTCAACAAAGCGAATGTGCTTTGGGATCTTGTATGTCGCAATCTTGCCTTTGCAGGCGCGTTGCAGTGCTTCAGCCGTGGTATCAATTCCTGAAGTCAATTTCACCCAAGCACAAACCGCTTCGCCGTATGTCTCATCGGGCACACCAATGACCTGGACGTTTTCGACTTCAGGCAGGCTGTGGAAGAACTCTTCGATATCCCGCGGCTGAATGTTCTCGCCACCACGAATGATAATGTCCTTGGCGCGGCCGACAATCTGAATGTAGCCGTCGTCGCGCATCACCGCGAGGTCTCCGGAATGCATCCAGCCGCCATTGTCGATGGCTGTTGCTGTGGCTTCCGGGTTTTGCCAGTAATCGGCCATCACGGAGTAGCCGCGGACACAGTATTCGCCTTCTTCGCCACGGCGCACGATCTGGCCGGTTGCGGGATTGACGATCTTACATTCGAGATGCGGCATCAGAGTTCCAACGGTTTCGCACTGCCGCTCTAGATCATCCCCAATTTTGGTTTGTGTTGAGATGGGGATGTCTCCGTCATCCCGTAACAGATTGTGAGTTCGGTCATGTGCATCTTGGCGACGACGTCTTTCATGACCTCGGCGGGACATGGTGCAGCGCCGAAGACACCGGTACGGAGGCTTGTCAGATCATAGTTCGCGAAGTCCTCGTGATTGAGAATAGCTATGGCCATCATCGGCACAGCGTAGAGCGCGGTACAGCGTTCCTGGTGGATAGCTTCCAGTGTTGTTTTCGGATCGAATGCTGCACCTGGCATTACGATCGTAACGCCATAGAGCGTTGTGCATAGTGTTCCGAGGACATTTCCAAAACAGTGGAATAGTGGAACAGGCAGACACAGCCGATCGTTGTCTGAAAACTTCTGGTGACGACCAATGAAAATCGCGTTGTTGACAATGCTATGGTGGGTCAGCGTTGCGCCTTTTGGCTGGCCGGTCGTCCTCGAGGTGTATCGAATATTGATTGGGTCTTCTGGATTCAGAGCCGTTTCTCGTGCGCACAAATCATCGGTACTCACTTTGTCAGAAAACTGCTCGAAACTTGTGAGGTTGTCGAACCCGGAGCCGCTGTCTCCCTGCAGTGTGAAGATAGCTTCAAGTTTGGGTGCCGCCTCTTTTGCAACAAGGAAGTCATCAGAGAAGTCCCGATCGCGAAACGAACGTGCTGAAAATAGAACACGCGCGCCTGAATGATTGAGAACAAAGCCTAGTTCTTGTGCTCCGTAAGCGGGATTAACCGTTACGAGAATGACACCCGCTTTAGCGGGAGCGAGTTGCAAAATTATCCAGTTGCTACTGTTTGGTGACCAGAGGCCGACCCGATCGCCTTTCTTCAGGCCGTAGCCGATAAGAGCTCGGGCAAGTTTGTTCGCGCGCTGCTGTAACTCAGCGTAGATTAAACGAGCGCCCTCGCTGAGATTTACGAGATCGTCCTGGTGTCCGAAACTCGTTGCAGCGTCATTAAGGCACTGTCCTACGGTTTTATAGACCAACGGCAGATCGGCTGGTGCATTCGCATAGGCTAGACGATTGGATGTGGGCAGTATGGCGATATCTGAA
Source organism: Filomicrobium sp. (assembly GCA_002689605.1). Classification (GTDB taxonomy): domain Bacteria; phylum Pseudomonadota; class Alphaproteobacteria; order Rhizobiales; family Hyphomicrobiaceae; genus Tectiglobus. The sequence goes on along the minus strand of NZGY01000080.1, from coordinate 70,558 downwards.
ATGGTATCGCTATGAGTGGTTTGATCGGCAATCGCGCCATTGCTGACTGTGGTTGTCGTGGCTGCCTTGCGAGACTGAAACCAACTTAGCACAGTTTCGTCTCCCTCATTTGTTTGCCTCCCGCATCCGGCCATCATTTTTGCTTGCTTCTCTAGGTCGTCACGCTGTCACAGCGGGCATTAATTTGCAATCTACGTTCACGCGAAATTAGCGATATGCAGATGATGAATTGTGGTAGTTTCGGGGAATGGAAGATTACCTCACGACCAAGGAAGTCGCAGAGCTGTTGAGGCTCAAGGAGCGCAAGATCTATGATCTTGCTGCGAACGGATCGATTCCGTGCTCGCGTGCGACCGGTAAGCTGCTTTTCTCCCGGGTGGAGGTTGAGGCGTGGTTAACTCAGAATAAGAGTGGAGCTTCTATTGGTGAGGTGCCGCGAACCTTTCGGCCGAACGTGTTTCTCGGTAGTACGGATCCATTGCTTGAGTGGGCTCTTCGCGAGGCTGCGTGCGGGATTGCCACGTACTTCGATGGCAGTCTCGACGGTATTGAACGATTTCATGCTGGAGATGGTATTGCTGCGGGATTGCATATCCCTGACGGGGATGAATGGAATGTTGGGCCTGTCGGGGAGCGCTTTAAAAACGCGCCGGTTGTTCTCGTTGAATGGGCGCGCCGCGAGCGTGGGTTAATCGTTGGCTTGGAAATCCAATCCCGGATCAGTGGTATTGGCGATCTTGCTGGGCAGCGGGTTATTCCCCGCCAGGAAGCGTCGGGCAGTCAAATCCTATTGAATCAATTGATTTCTAGCTGTGGATCGGATCTCGCCAAGACTGTGCAGTTCACAGCACCTGCTCGGTCTGAAGCTGACGCTGCCGTTGCAGTCCTGGAGGGCAAGGCTGATATTGCTTTTGGGCTTGAAGCGCTAGCGGTCCAATATCGGCTTGGGTTTGTGCCAATGGTTCGCGAGCGTTACGATCTGTTGATCGACCGTCGTGAATACTTCGAGGAGGGTATTCAGAAATTGCTTGCCTTCTGTCGAGGAAGAGACTTTGCCCGTAAAGCGAAGGAGCTTGCCGGTTACGACGTGAGCTATCTCGGGCGGGTCCGCTTTAATGGCAGCGTTTGAATTGCGCTAATGAGGATGGCCTCTTATCTAGCGTTGGGAAAGAATAGTTGCTTGCCATTGAGCTTGTAGGCTGCAATCGTTGACTGTCCTTCTTGGGAGAGAATCCAGTCGATGAAGGCTTGTCCGTCTCGTTGGTTCACGTTCTTGTGGCGCGCTGGATTGATCAGGATGATGCCGTACTGATTGAAGAGGGCCTTGTCACCCTCGAGAAGAACTTCAAAGCCACGCTTGTTCTTGAAGCTGATCCAGGTGCCGCGATCCGTGATGGCATAGGCGCCCATGCCGACGGCAATGTTGAGGGTCGCACCCATTCCGGAACCTGTTTCGCGATACCATTTCCCACTATCCGGTGTTGGATTAATGTTGGCAGATTGCCAGAGCTGAAGTTCTTTATTGTGCGTTCCGGAACTGTCGCCGCGTGATGCAAAGAATGCTTTGCCTTCAGCAATCTTGGCAAATGCGCTTGCAGCGTTTGTCCCACTGCGTATGCCGGCAGGATCGGCCTTCGGGCCAACTATGATGAAATCATTGAACATGACGTCGAAGCGTTTTACACCATAACCTTGATTGACAAATTCTTCTTCCGCTGGCTTGGCATGAACGAGCAGGACGTCACCATCACCGGCTCGACCATTGCGGAGGGCCTGACCGGTGCCGACGGCTACGACGCGTACTTTGATGCCGGTCATTTTCTCGAACTTCGGCAACAGGAATTTGTAAAGGCCAGAGTTGGCCGTTGAAGTTGTGGATTGGAGGATAATTGACCGGTCAGTCGCGTTAGCGGCAGGCGCTATTCCCATAATGAGGACTAGGGCAAGAGAAAAGAAGCGACTGTTCTCGTTGAACATGATGGTTCCGTTTGTGTTCGACGATTAGAGTACCATATTGCCGGCGAGATAATCGCGTGCGGCTTGGCTGTTCGGTTTCTCTAAGAATGCCTTGGCCGGCGACTGTTCGGTAAGACGTCCTCGGTTGAGGAACAAGACGTCATCCCCAATGCGCTGCGCCTGACCGATGTGATGGGTTACGAAGATGATCTTGGTGCCAGCTTGTTTTTGCGCCAAAACGATATCTTCGATGATTTTCGTGGAGGCAGGGTCGAGATTTGCGGTTGGTTCATCAAGAAACAGAATGTCTGGTTTAACGGCCAGGGCCCGCGCCAAAGCTAATCTTTGTTGCTCGCCGCCTGATAACGAACGAGCTGGCCGTTTAGCCATGCCAGATAGTCCAACGATGTTTAGGACGTCATTGCAAAGCTTTGGATTGGTTGGACCGTTCAGTCGAATTGCGAAGTCAATATTTGATGCTGCGGAACGACGCAGCAATACCGGCTTCTGGAAAACCATGGCCTGACGTTGGCTCGGTTGCTGGTTGGAGAGTTTATCTCCCCATTCTATGAGCCCGCTATCTGGTTTGTCCAGGCCATGCAGCAGCCGCATAAGAATGGATTTTCCAGCACCGTTGGGTCCCATGATGAGCGTGATGCCGGCGTTGTCGATCTCGAAATTGATGTCCCGAAGCAGTACTTCGTTGTTGCGCGTTAGTGAAAGCCCACTGACACGCAATGGAAGCAGATCGATGCATCGACCCGTTGCAATGTCATCCAAGACAGGCATGTTGCGATCAAGCATAAGCCGTCCTCGCCGCCGAACCACGCAATGTCATGGCCGCGGCATTGACCGTGAGGGCGATCAGCAGAAGCACAATTCCGAGTGCCAGGGCTAAGGCGAGATCGCCCTTTGCAGTCTCGAGGGCGATAGCCGTTGTCATCACCCTTGTCAGATGATCGATGTTGCCGCCGACTATGATCACTGCACCAACCTCGGCAATAGCGCGTCCGAACCCGGCAAGTGCAACAGTTAGAAGGCTAAAGCGTGCGTCCCAAATCAATGCCGCGCTCGCCGTATGCCAAGGCACATTCAGGGAGCGAAACTGATCGCGATACTCTTCATGCAGGTCCGCAATAATCTGACGCGTCAGAGCTGCGATGATCGGAGTGATCAGGATACACTGGGCCACGATCATCGCGGTGGGCGTGTAGAGTAGCTGCATCCACCCAAAAGGGCCCGAATTGGATAGCATCAGGTATACAAATAGCCCGACTACGACTGGGGGAAGCCCCATTAGGGCGCTGAGGACAACGGTCATCGCTCCGCGACCGGGAAAGCGTAGGACTGCCAGAGCTGCGCCTAGAGGTAGTCCTATGAGTGAAGCTATAAATAAGGCAACCAGGCTCACGTGCAGCGAAAGCCCGACGATCGCCACAAGATCGGCGTTTCCCGAAAGAACCAGGGATAACGCAATACCGAGTGCTTCACTGACGTCATTCAATCCGATTTGACCCTCATGCGGCGGATTGAGGTGCACATTACTGCATTTTTTACAGAAAGTGCAAAATTTCCGAAATTTGCCAGCCTGATCGGTGCATGCAACTCATGCGCTCAATAGGGTGGCTGGAGCGAGGCTGCTCGGAATGACCGGCTATTGCTGTGTGCTACGTCGGTTCATCATCAAGATGAGTGGCAGTGTTGCGGCGCAGGCCGCTGTAAACAGTCCGAACGCGTTGAGATAGCCGATCATAGCCGACTGCCGGGTAATTTCCTGTCCGAGACGGGCAAGACCACTGGTCGTTTCTAAATCCCATCGACCTATCACCTCGGGCAGTGTCAGCATTTTGTTGAATGGCGAGATCATCTCGGCCATGCGGCTGTAGTTTTCGGTCGTCGAGCGGACTATTTCGGCAACACACACCGAAATAAAGAAGCTCGAACCGAGATTGCGCAGTAGATGGAAGACGGCAGTCGTCTCAGCCATGTCCTCGGTTTTGACACTGGCAAACGTCGAAACACTGAGTGGAACCCATATGGCGCCAATCGACAAGCCTTGGAGAAAGGCGTTTAGGAACAATGACAAAGCCGTGACGTTGAGATCGACATTCATTAACCAGATGCCGGCTGCGAACAGCATGCCGAAGCCTATGGTCATGGATATTCGTGGATCAAAGCGGCTAGCGAAAAAGCCGGCAAGAAGGAACCCGATCATTCCGCCGATGCCGCGCGCCGCGATGATGATGCCCACCAGGGTGTCAGGAAACCCTGCATGCTCCCGTAGCAACGGAGGCAGTAGCACCATCGGGGTGAAGTTCAGCATTCCGTAGATCGCAACAAGGACGAGGCCGAGAACGTAGTTGCGGTTTAGAAGATGGCGTGGATTGAGAAATGGTTGCCTGGCCGTCAACGTGTGCGCAACAAAGATCCAGAAGGCGACAACACCAACAAAGGCTTCAATTACGATTTCAGTGGACTCAAACCAATCGAGGCGCTGGCCGCGCGATAGGATGAGCTGCATTGCACCGATGGCAACTGATAGGGCGATAAAACCTGTCCAGTCCAAACTGACCCTTTTGCGGTCCTCAGCGCGGTCGGGGCGCAGGACGAAATGCAAAACGCATGTTGCGAGAACACCGATTGGGAAGAGAAGGTAGAATGACCATCTCCAAGTATAGATTTCAGCCATGTAGCCGCCGAGCGTAGGACCGAAAATCGGACCGATAACGACACCAAAACCGAAGAGGCCGAGCACAAAGCCATGCTGGCGGCGAGGGAAGGTATCCATTATGATGGATTGTGCAAGCGGTGTTGATGGCGCCCCGAAGGCTCCTTGCATGATCCGCCAGAAAACGATGCCCTCAAGGCTTGTTGCGAGCCCACACATAATTGTAGCGAGCGTGAATCCTCCCAACGAGAAGACCATGACCTGGCGGGTGCCGAAGCGCGTTGCGAGCCAACCAGACATCGGTGTGACGATTGCTGTCGCAAGGATGTTGAATGTCATCACCCACGAGATCTCGTCGGTAGTGGCAGAGAATGACCCGCGCATCTGGGGAAGAATGGTTGCAACGACGAGGATCGTGGTCCCGTATAGTGTCGTCGCTAGGATCACTGAGAACAGGATCAGATACCGTCGAAACGGGGAGAGCTGATTGGGTTCTGCAGTATCCGCCTGCATCTTGGCTGAAGGGTCCTTACTCACGTAGGTTTGGTGGTCCGTATGTTCGAACCAGTGTAGTCAACGACTAGAGGCGAGTGACCAACCTGGCATCAGAGGTGTGATTTGTCAGATCACATTTGTGCAGCCGACATTCGAGTAGGTATTGATCAGATGGTCAATTCTTATGTGACATCAGGTGAAGTACGGGCAGAGGCGGAACAAATGCAGCAAACGATTGCGGAGCGATTTGCGACCTATACAGTTGGATTAGCATCAACTGACATCCCTTCGACAACGCGTCACAACGCAGCGCGCTGCATTCTTGATTGGTATGCAGGGACAATTTCGGGCGGCGTTCTTGCTCCGGCAACCCTACTGGCAAAAGCACTGGCAACTCCTGCTGGAGGCATGGCCAGCTTGCTCCCGTCAGGGCAAATGCTGGACGCGCGTACGGCGGCTCTGATCAACGGGGCCGCGTCGCATACAGTAGAAGTTGATGATATCTACAGTCCCGGCCTTTATCATCCAGGCTCGCCGGTCATTTCTGCAGCTGTTGCCATGGCGGAGGCGGTTGAGGCCTCGGGCGAGGAATTGGTTACAGCGGTTATTGCCGGATATGAAGTTTCTAATCGGATTGCGAGGACAGTAAATCCGGCCCACTACACATATTGGCATACAACAGCAACGGTTGGCCATTTTGGTGCGGTCGTGGCTGCTGGCATGCTGCTCAAACTAAATGCGACGCAGATGGCGCATGGGCTGACCAGTGTTACGTCATTCGCGGCTGGGCTCCGTCATGCTTTCGCCAGTGATGCAATGGGCAAGGCTTTTCACGTTGGGCGCGCTGCCGAGGCCGGAGTTTTGGGAGCGCAGGCCGCCAAGCACGGTGTGACCGGCGTACCAGATATGCTTGAGGGTGAGCGTGGTTTTGACAAAGCCATGAGCCGAGAGGTCAACTGGGATTGCGCGTTTGAGGACATCCATGACACGTATACGATCGATTTGACGACGCAGAAGGCGCATGCCTGCTGTGGTCATACATTCGCAGCCATTGATGCAACGCAAAGCATTGTCAGGGAGCAGGGGCTCGCGCCTGATGACATCAAGTCGATTACTGTAGGAACATATCGCGCTGGTGTTGAGATCTGTGCCAACAAGGATCCGAAGACACCTTACGAGGCGAAGTTCAGCCTTCCTTATACGGTCGCGTTGGCTGCATTGGATAAGCGCACTGGGCCGGCATCATTCTCTGAGAATTGGCTCAATGATGATCAGCAGCGCGCGATGATGGCGAAAGTTGACTATTTCCTCGATGAGCGTTGCGAGGCTGTGTTTCCTCGCTTGCGGTCGGCTTATGTGGACCTTGAAACCGTTGATGGCCGATCCTTCAGTCAGCATCAACCTTCTCGCCGCGGCGATCCGGCCGATCCTCTCAGCGATGATATGCTCAGTGAAAAGTTTGCAGGCTTGGTCGAGCCGGTAATCGGTAGAGATGGTGCGCAATCCCTTTGTGATGTTCTCTGGTCAATCGCCAGTGTGGATAACGTGGCCAAACTTAAAGAGCATGTGAGCGCCAATCTGGCTGCACAAGCGGCGGAGTAGACAGCGTTTCCTTGGTAGCCGACAAAAAAGCGGTGATGGGTTACGCTGATTTCACGCTGCGAGGCTGAAGCGCTGATCCAGTGTGAGGGTCGCCTACTGTTCTTCTATTTCACCTAGGTTTCGCTAGTTGCGTACGAGTGCTGCGATTTCAGCAGCGACGGCTCCAAAGGCCGTGTCGTTTTGAGATGACAAAATGCTCAACTGTGTCTCGCTTGCTGCGACGCAAGCCATCAGCTCTGCTCTTTGTTTTTCCAGTGCCGCAATATCTGTCATCGTCCGCCTCCTCGCAAAGAAACACTAGCGTTTGTGGTTGNTAGGACGAGTTACGCGCCGAGTAGGTTCATCAACGGAGTGAAATAATTCACATCTCAATCGTGCGGGCTGGAAATTCCTGTACTGAGATGGCGTGTCTCACGCGTGGAATCGCTCATGNGTNAATGGATGCAGGAGTTTCGGCTTGGTACCACTTATCGCCCATTCCGCCAGCATTTGTGTGATCGGCGGCGCTATTGCCCAGCCATGGCCGCACCAAGCGGTTGCATAAATGGCGTTGGTNGTGCCGGGNACTTGATCGATGACCGGAATANTGTCGATCGATAGTGTCTCCAGATGGTCGGCATCGGNNATTTCGACGNTCGCGTCGCCAAGGACTGGAAAGACAGAAACTGCGTCTACGAAATTTGCTTCGATCGCGCTTGGTACGGTAGTTCCTGTTTCAGTTTGCTCATCCCAGACGCCTGGTAGTCCGCCGGAAATCATGACCCGGTTGCCGGCTTCGGCTTTGACAGCCAAGGTGCGACTGGCATGACCTATGAGATGACGTATTGGCTGTGTCCCCAATTCGTTAGTCAGAATGACCTGGAAGGTCCGGCTCCAGATTGGAAGTTGAATGCGCTCTGCTAGCAAAGACTGAATACCGGNACTGGCGAGCAATATAACACCACGCGTTGCGNCAATGCGCTGTCCGTCAGTTGTTATGATTGCATTCGCCTTGCCACCTGCATACTCAATGCTAGCTGCTCGAACGTTGGTGCTGATCGTTGCGCCGGCCCGTTGTGCCGCATGGGCAAACGCATCGGTCGCTGCGGTGTGATCGGTTGCGCCGTCTAAGGGGCCATGCAGCGCTGCGATCACATTCTTGCTGACATGCGGTTCGCGCTCACGGGCGGCTTGGCCATCTAGAAATTGTGTTTCCGTGCCGTGTTGGTTTTGTAACAGTGCACGGGCCTTACAGAGCTCCAGGTCAGCTTCTCGTTCAATGAGCAGTAAATGGCCGAGCCGCTCAAAAAACNGTTCTACACCCAGCTCTTCATGAAGCGANGGCCACATCTCGTGGGCCAGTCGTACGAGTGGCAGTTCTCGCATGTCGCGGCCGTTGGCACGGGTGCCGCGCCGGCCGGGTCCGGCNGAGGCACCGTTTCCGATTTGCTTTGCTTCGAGAAGGTGTACGTCGGCCCCTTGCTTGGCGAGCCAATATGCAACGCCNGCTCCATAAACACCGCCNCCAACGATTACATATTCCGCCATTNAGTTACCCTCGTNGGANTAGCTTTTTGCNCGTCGCACACAAAGCTAACTTGTTCGCATTCGCCAGAACCNGCGAACATGCTAGTTTANGCCGATGATAGTGCAAATGATGAGAGGCGCACATGCCCTTCGAGATAGGTTTGTTAGTTTTTCCTGATATCACGCAATTGGATATGACGGGTCCCTATGAGGTCTTCATCAAGTTTCCTGATGCACGTGTGCATCTGATTTGGAAGGACACGCAGCCTGTGACCGCAGGTGGTGGAATGCAGATTATTCCCAACCAAACGTTTTCTGATTGTCCGCAGCTCGATTTGATCTGCGTGCCCGGCGGGGCGGGTATGAATNCGTTGCTNAATGATGCGGAGACACTTGCGTTTCTCAAAAAGCAAGCTCCTGGTGCCCGTTACGTTACGAGTGTTTGCACGGGGGCACTCGTCTTGGGCGCAGCTGGTCTCTTAGACGGGCGTCGTGCTGCAACTCATTGGATGTCACGAGAAATGCTGACGTCCTTTGGTGCAACGCCGGTTCCAGAACGTGTGGTGATTGATGGTAATGTCATTACGGGCGGTGGCGTAACGGCGGGTATCGATTTCGCATTGACGGTTGCTGCCGAAGCTTTTGGCCAAGATGTTGCCCAATCGATCCAACTCGGCATCGAATATGATCCGGCACCACCGTTCAATGCTGGAAGTCCTGAAAGTGCAAATCCGGAGCTGGTTGCAAAGGTACGTGCAGCTGGCAGCGCCCGGCAAGCAGAACGAGAAGCGNCGGTATCAACGGCGGCTGCCGCGCTGAAGGCCGGTTAATGTCAGCGCTCAATAGTCAATTGCTTAACGTGGTTCAGTCCGAGGCCCGTGAACTTGGGGACGGTCGTGTTTGGCTCTCCGGCATCTCGGCTACAGACACCACACTGGATGTCGGTACTCAAACCCGAGAGGTTTTGGCAATTGCGGATGCGCGCCTCGCAGAGCGTGGTGTTGATCGTCGCGCTGTCTTGATGGTCCACATCTGGCTCAGTGATATGGATTTATTCCAGGACATGACGGCTNAATGGAACAACTGGGTCGGTGATCTTGCTCCCCCGTCTCGGAGTTGTGTGAGTGGGANGCCAGTCATTCCAGGCGCATTGCTCGNAATTGAGGTGATCGCGCTNTTACCTGATGCGCCGTCCGGGCCTGATTCAATCAAACGCTTTGGCTTGGTCAGTGGTCCCGGTCGTCCGACAATGTGCTTAGCGTTGGGGTATCAGGACTGGTTCACTGTTTGCACNCTGGCATCTGATTGCAGTGTTGGTGTTGTTGGGCAGACGAAGCAGATCCTGGATGTCTTCNAGAAGTTTATGGAAGAAGGTGGCGTCACACGATCTGATGCGACCCAGTTAGAGATCTGGCTTAAAGATATTGATGATCTGGATGCCGTTTATGGTGTGCTCGTATCCTGGTTCGGCTCGAGCAAATTGCCAGCAGTCAGTGCCGTGGGTGCCAACATGGCTGCATCTGAAATGCTGATTGAGATTAGACTAACANCTTCTGTCAGAGCGAGACGTTGATCAATTCCATCCAAGCTTCTCGAAAAGCTCTGGTNCTTTGTCGAGNGTNGGTAGCTCTTCATTGGGCGTATAGTCAGGNAGGGGCTTGCGNCCCGTGCCGCGATTGATCCAGACGCAACGGAATTGCAACTCGCGTGCNGNNGCTAGATCCAGATGCGGGCTGGCGCAAATGTGGACGACCTCGTCCTTGTTTATTCCTAGTTGTCCGTGGGCATATTCGAAAGTTTTGCGCGAAGGCTTATAGGCCTGTGCCTGCTCAGCTGTAATAACTCGATCAATGTGGCCACCCATCTGGGCGACGTTGCCGGCGATGATGTTGTCGTCGGTGTTTGATATGATGCAGAGANTATGACCCATCNGTTTGAGCTTAGCCAAGGAGGATTCTACTTCAGGAAAAGGGGGCATTTTCGATATGCTGGAGGTTAAGATCTCGATGTCATCAGACGCATAACTGAGACCAAGCTCCTTCATAGCCATTGCGAGACCGGTTCCGGCAACCTCGCGAAACGAGCGATGNGGTGGTGTTTGCTCCAGCTCATGCTCATACTTGTCATAGACTTCGATCAGTGTATCAGCATCGACGCTTGTATCTGTCTGCTTAGCTAGGATCGTATTGACAGCGTTGAGCAGGCCTTCATCCCATTGGGTCAAGGTACCGTAGCAATCGAACGTCAGCCATTTCGGTCGAGATCCAGAGAGTGGCATGCTGCTTTCCTTTGAGAATTGCTATCANCGCGTCGCCGATGCCGGTGCATCGCCGAACCAATGGATATACTGACCGTGCGGCCCGGTCCAGGCAACNGGCTGAGCATTGACTGACATCAGGAAGCTACCCTGCTGGGGTGGCGGTGGTGCCTTTTGAGCTTGTTTGGGAAAGACTGATGGCGCCTCATTGCTCAACCAGATCGAATCCAGATCTTTCATGAGACTAGCAAACTTGNCTCGCTGGCTAGGCTCACGGACGTAAGACAGCACTGCCGTGTGGAAGACGACCAATTGGGCGTCGGCAGGTGCAGAATCTGCGAGCCCACGGAGGTCGTCCAAAAGGTTGCCTGCGTAGAGTATTGGCGGGGTATGGCGCACAACGGCAATCGCCGACTGCNGGCGTTCGACGCGCTGCTCNTGTTCTGGCCAAACTAATGTTTGAANCCAATCCCTTTGCTCTTTTGAAGCAATGTCCAACGGGTTGAGGTCCAGTCCGGCTCGCCAGGAAAATTCAGGCGCTACATTTGGTAGTGGCGTCTCAGGATTCGCTTTGCAGGGGAACACTGGTGGCTCAGTAGCTGTCCTGCGCNCAGCTAGAATGAACTGGCGGTCGTAGTCGTAACTGTAGTAGTCGGGATACAAACACAGGCCAGCAGATGCGCCAACTTCCAAAAGTGCCAAAGGTTGTTGGAATTGTGAGAGTGCCGGCAACAACACCGCACATCGGGCGGGTTCGTTCGTCTGCGTTGTCCGGGACAACATGATCTGACGAATCTCATTGCGTTTACTTGCCACGAACTGCTCGAACTGACCGATGTCAGATGCAACACTGGTAACATGACGCACTGCGGCCAGGAAAAGATTTGGCTGTTGGCGATCGCTTGGAAGTGAGGAAAGGAACGCTAGCATTGCCTCCGAGTCTGCGATGCCGTNCGCAAGNNGCTCGTATCGAGGAGAGATGCCGCGAGCTTCTGCTTCCGCGAAGCGTCGATACCTCGTTGCAATGACCTGAATGTCGTTTTCAGATGCGGGGATGATTTGTACTCNACTTTAAAAGCTTGNAGGCACATTATTCCAAAATTTTGCGGCAGAGTGAAACGCTAAGGCAGTGGCAATTGCGCAATCGTTCGTCACACCCTACTTTCCCCANGGGCTGAGCAGATCAGGAGCGCGCCATGCCGGGACCTTTGGATGGAGTTCGCATTTTAGATTTCACGTCGATGGTGAGTGGACCATTGGCGACCATGATGCTGGGTGATCAAGGCGCGGACGTCATCAAGATTGAGGCACCAAGCGGTGATCATGTGCGCAGGGTTGCGACGCGCCGCGGTGGATTTTCGGCATCATTTTTGATTAACAATCGCAACAAGCGTTCAATCGTTATTGATCTCAAAAAGGAAGCTGGTCTGCGCGCTGTCAAACGCTTGATCGCAAACGCTGATGTNATTGTGCAGAACTTCCGGCCAGGTGTGGCGGACCGGATTGGTGTTGGCGAAGCCGCNGCGCGTGAGATCAATCCCAAGATNATCTATGTCTCAATTGCCGGTTTTGGTGATTCCGGCCCCTATGCAGAAAAGCCAGTGTTCGATCCGCTCATTCAGGCCGTCTCTGGTCTGACAACTGTGCAAGCNGGCTCAGACGAGCAACGGCCTCGGCTCGTTCGAACGATTTTGCCCGATAAACTGACAGGCGTTCAAGCAGCGCAGGCGATTGCTGCTGCCCTGTTCGCACGAGAGCGAACCGGTGAAGGGCAGCATATCAAACTTTCGATGCTTGATACTGTCGTCTCTTTTCTTTGGTCATCGGATATGGGCGGGCANACGTTCGTTGGTGATGAACTCGATNAGGAAGTGGCGCAGTCGTTTATCGACCTNATCTACGAGACNAAGGATGGTCACGTCAGTGTTGCGGTGATGCAGGACAAAGAATGGCAGGCCTTTGCCTTGGCTGTTGATAAACNGGCTTTGTTGGAGGACGAGCGTTTCAAAACAGCGTCGCTGCGTGAAGTGAACAAGGACGANCGGCTGAATGCCATGCAGGATGCCATTNGCAATTTCACGTCCGACGATGTGATTGCGCGATTGGAGGCCAGGGATGTGCCGTGTGCTCCCGTGCTTACGCGGCGAGAAATGATCCGCCATCCACAAATTGCTGCAAATGGATTGATTGANGAGCATGAGCATCCGCAATCAGGCCGCCTGCGGTTTGCTCGCCATCCTGCCCGATTTTCGGCGACGCCGACAAGTGTCCGTCACCCTGCGCCCGTATTGGGCAATAAAACCCGAGAGATTTTGATCGAAAACGGTTTTAGCGCGTCCGATATTGCTGAACTCGAAGAGCAGGGCGCGGTCCATCAATCCGTCGAAGGCGACGAAAGCGTTTCACCGGCTGACNNATCGGATAGAAAGCGGGGCAACGCTGCTTGAACCGACTGCTTTGGTGAAGATTGTTTTTATAGCCAGCTCAAGAACCTGTACTGTTGCAACCTTGTGACGGACGACAGGTCAATATTCAGCGCGGAATGTTACTTTTGATGTAGTGGTATGGCTCCAAGCGTGCGACCGTCATATTNATGTGTCTCGCCATAGACGTGTCGGATGCTAGTGTGCGCTTTTATTCGACCCTGCGCCTGCAGGGCTTTTTCGTGTTTGGGAACTCTNGACGTGCGGGTGAAGCCATAGATGGCCTTGTATAACGGCATTGAGGTTCCGGATAACGAAACGGCACGCGTTGCAGCTGTGAAGTCCTACGGTGTGCTCGGTACACCGCCTGAGCAGGACTATGATGATATTGTCGAACTTGCTGTTGCCGTTACCGGTTGCCAGGTTGGCTACATAGCTTTTTTCGATGAAGCTTATTCGCGGTTAAAGGCCCGTTACAATATTCCACTGGATCGTCCCGACAGGCCGCGTGAGCTCAGCCTTTGCTCGCCGACGATCATGCAAACCGATTTGCTCATTGTGCCGGATCTCAGCCAGGAGCTGCGTTATGCGAATCTGCCTGCCGTCAAAAATCCTCCGCACGCAAAATTCTATTGTGCCATGCCACTCATCAATCATGAGGGTTATGCGCTTGGTACTTTGTGTGTTTGGGACCCGGAAGAGAAAACTCTCACGCCTGAACAACAGCAGAGTGTTCGGCGTTTAGCACGCCTTCTTATCTCCAAGCTCGAGGACCGGAAATCAGCCCTTGAACTAGAAGTCGAGCAAGGAGGTCTTGTCGATGCTCTCGATAACACCAAGCACAAACTCACAGTCAGTGAAGAGATCCTCTACAACGTTTTCCCTGACGCAATTGCAGAGCGCCTGCTGGCCAGAGAGCCTGTGGTTCCTGAATAATTTGATACTGCCACCGTCATGTTTGTGGACTTTGCCAACTTTTCTCACCTTGCCGAGGTCACAGCTCCGCGTGACTTAATTGATCAATTGGACAATCACTTCTCTGCGTTTGACGAGATTGTCTNTCGATTTGGGATGGTGAAAATCAAGACGGTTGGTGATGGCTATCTGGCAGTTGCAGGTATTCTTCGCCAGCGGCCCGATCATGGTGTCCGGACCTGTAATGCAGCGCTGGGGATTCGTGACTATGTCCGGAAAGTCAGCGCTGAGCGCAGAAGACAGGGCCTTGTCGAATGGTCCATACGGACGGGTATTCTTCGGGTAGTCTGATAGCCGGCAAGGTTGGGCGAAATCGCGCGACATACGATGTCTGGGGAGATGGTGTGAATGTCGCGAAACGGCTGCAGGAAGAATGCGAGCCGGATAACATCAACATCTCTGAAGCCACCTTGGGCCTGGTCNATCGGTTCTTTGCAACGGAAAGTCGCGGGCCCATCGAGGCGAAGCATAAAGGTTTGGTCGAGATGCATTATCTGCTCTCGGCACGTGATACGATGCAAGGCTCCGATTAATATTTTCAATTGGGAGTTGGGNAGTTTCAATAGTTTTTTCTTGAGCTGCATATCCCGGTCGTCATTGACGTTTGCTGTCTGGGTTGCCAATTNAAANAAAGTCAGAACAGAATTGCAGTCTTGAGAGATGACTGAGGACATGACATGCAGAACGAGGAAGAGCGGCAACCAACGCAAGCAGAACTGTTTGAGCAGTTCAAGCACGAACAACCGTGGAAGGCCTGGTTGNTGGTCAACGGCCGAAAGGTGGCCTTTGCAGCAGCAATGTTGATTGCCTTGATTGGCCTCATACTCTACGGCGGAACCGAGAAACCACCCAGTGCCGGCTAGGTATAATGGAAGCGGCAAGCGTCCAATAAGGTAGTGAACATGCGCATTCTACAGATCTCAGATACGCACCTGTCGGTTAAGNATAGCCATTTCCTGCGCAATGCGGAGATCATCTCACGCCATNTCTGTGCCCAGTCTCCTGATCTGATCATTCATACGGGTGATCTCAGCATGGATGGTGCTGGTGGNNTGGTTGGTGATCTTGNAATGGCGCGAGATTGGAATGCCGANCTNCCNTCTGNGGTCNTATCAATCCCTGGCAATCACGATGTGGGAGACCTTCCCACGCTGAANCCCAGTCAGGGATTAAATGNTGAAAAGCTTGAGCAGTGGCGGAAAACTATCGGGCCTGATCGTTGGGTGCGCGACGTTGGTGGTTGGCGTTTAATCGGCTTGAATACGATGCTCTGCAGCACAGGCCATCCGAATGAGGCAGAACAACTGGCTTGGCTCGAAGAGCAACTGACCGATGATNGGCCAATTGCCATCTTTAGTCATAAACCTCTGTGTATTGACGAACTCGATGAGGGGCCGTGTGGCTACTGGACAATCGCTCCGGAGCCTCGTTCTCGCCTCGTGTCGTTATTGGCCGGAAAGCCCGTTAAGCTGATCGCCAGCGGTCATCTGCACATTCAGCGTCAGAAAGTTATTGAAGGCGTTAGTCACGTGTGGTCTCCGGCCTCGTCATTCGTCGTTGGGGCGATGCAGCAAGATTTGGGCGGTGAGCGCGTCATTGGATATGTTGAACATATCTTTGATGCAGACACTGTGACTAGTCAGTTTATTCGACCTGACGGAGTCGAAGATTTCGAGTTCGATAGCGTTCGAAGTACGATCTATCCTGGATGATTTGCAGTTGCCCCGGTACGGGCTAGAGGAACTTGCGCATCGTGATGCTGGTGGGGCGGTCATAGCCTTCGTGCGCTGTTGTGCTGGTTTGAACAAAACCCAACGCTGCAAAAGTTGCGTGGNTTTCGATCAGTTCAACTCGAGCCTGCAATTCCAGCACATTTTTGTTTCTGGAACTGGCAAGTTGCTCTGCCTCGGCAACGATTTTGCGGAGTAGTCCAAGACCACGCCGATCATGACGTACTGCAAGTTTTCCAAGATAGATGGCATCTGATGCTTCTTTCAGGAAGCCACACGCGATCAGCTCATCGTTATGCCTAACAATGACGAGTGTTTCCTCTCGTGACTTTTCACGCAGGGTTTCAGGAGACATTTGCATGAGTNATGAGGGCGGGTCGATCCGCTCTTCCATATAAGCGANGCAGTCCATCAGAAGTCGATGTAGCTTATGCCAGTCGTTGAAGCCCGGNGGATCTATCTCCAATTTGAATTTNGTCAAGTTTTTCCTCGGTTGCCGATGGAGCAAGTCACGCGGCCTGACGCATATCAAGCAGGTTCGGCTCTGACTTACATCACGCAACANTTCACGCAAAGTTTTGCTGCTTTGTCATTGCGCAGTGCCTAGCACTGTATAGATGCAGATNAAGTCCAAAGTCCTATCGTTTTTGTCAGGAGCAGCCGTGCTCTCTGTTTCCTTTATCGTGCAGGCAGCAGAGACAATTCAGTTAGCCCAGATTTCGCGAGAGAGCTTTGCGCAACTTCGCCCAGAGACCCTGCACGTGGATGGTGCAAGGCTCAACGTCGCGTTCATTCGTGGGCAATTCAAATTGCCTAAGCAGCAACGATTGGCCTGGATCAGGCGTGNGGCAAAAACCGTGTCAGGTTACTTCGGTAAGTTTCCAGTTTCCGAGGCACATATCATCGTTGTTGCCAACGCGGGACGCGGTGTGCGGTCAGGAACAGTGTTTGGCTACACCATTCCTGTCATTCGATTGCATGTCGGCATAGCGAGCACGGCGAAAGACCTAAAGGCCGATTGGAAAGCTGTGCATGAGATGGCACATCTCGGCTTTCCCAATCTTGCAGAGAAGCACTTGTGGCTGTCAGAAGGTCTGGCGGTTTATGTTGAACGGATCTCTCTGGTCCATGCTGGGGTGCTTGATAGAAAAACCGCTTGGCGACTGTTCGTCCGCGACATGCGCCATGGATTGCCGAGGGGCGGCGACCGAGGTTTGGATGGAGCGACTGACTGGGGCCGCGTATATTGGGGTGGAACAATCTACAGCCTTCTCGCTNATCTCGAGTTGCGCAAGCGGACGAATAATCGTCTGGGACTGCAAGATGCTTTGCGTGGCTCGGTGGCGAAAGGCGCCACGCACGATAAACTGTGGAGGGTNGAGCGTGNATTGCGAGCTGCTGACCTCCAAACTGGTCAAACGGTACTGGCGGAACTCTATGAACGNATGGGAAAGCGGCGNTATAGGCCCGACCTAACAAGGCTTTGGAGGCAGCTNGGTGTTCGGAGCAGTGGGNGATCGANCACTTTGGACGATAGCGCCGAACTGGCGGTNATTCGTCNGGCGATTATGACGGCGAAACCCTAAATCGACAGTCGGTCTGTCAGGATGCGCGACCACCGGTTGGCGGTCGTCGCATACGGTTCTTAAGGTGTCGCTGGCCTAACTTCGTTACATTGCAGAAATGCCGCCGTCGATAATGACTTCCGAGCCTGTCATATAGCTGGACTCATCGGAAGCCAGAAAGACGATTGGCCAGCCAACTTCTTCCGGTGCGCCTAGCCGGCCAAGTGGCACCTGCCGACCCAACTTTTGCTGCATNACTTCGTTGCCAAATCGGTCGCGGTATTTGTCGAGGATAGGTGTGTCGATAAACGTCGGGTGGACGGAATTGCANCGAATGTTGTAGCCGGACTTGGCACAATGCAAGGCTACAGATTTGGACAGAAGCCTGACGCCGCCTTTTGCGGAGTTGTAGGCTGTCATATTGGCGCCCGCGATAATACCTGAAATCGAAGAGATGTTGATGATGGAGCCGCCGATGTTACCGGTGTGCTTTTTAATTTCGGCGACACCATGCTTGCAGCCGAGAAATACGCCCTCAAGGTCAATCGCGTGCACTTTTCGCCATTCTTCGAGCTCGATCTCTTCTACGGTTTTTGAGAGGCCGATGCCGGCTGAGTTAAGTAACACATGTAACGCTCCGAAATGAGCCGCGGCTCCGGCAATTGCGTCAATCCACTGTTGTTCGCTTGTGACGTCCAGCGGAATGAAGTGGGCGCTATCACCAATGTCGTTGACAACTTGGCNTGCAGCCTCTTCCGCAATATCCGTTACGACGACTTTTGCGCCTTCCTGCGCCATCAATCTCGCACTACATGCGCCGAGGCCTGAAGCGCCTCCAGTTATCAAGGCAACTTTGCCGTCTAACCGCCCAGCCATTGCAATCTCCCAATCTGCTTGTGNTCNGTTGGCGCAAGTGTAGTGCTTTCACCAATGAAGCGAAATCGCCTTTCGTGATCGTGGCTGTGATGATTGAGAGTAGCAATTTCTATTTGAAGTCTTTCAAAGTCCTGGCGAATGCGAGGAGATCCAAGACAGCCGCGAGTGGAAGTTCCACTGGTGCTGCATTCGCCGGGAGATGCTCCATCCTGCGTCCGAACCCTTTTATGGTAACGAATGCCGAGTGGGGCGGACGTTCAAAAAAGGTTTCAAAGCGCGCCTCATAATCCGGNCGGCGTTTCACAAGGGGCTGAAATGACGGCGTACTGCCGATGCCACCGAATTTGTTGTAATCTCCAATCACATGGCATCGTGCACAGTGTNTTTGTGCGATCTTGCGGCCATTCTCGACGCTGCCTTCAGCGTGTGCAGGAAGGCTCAAGCTATGGCAGGCGATTAATGCAAAGGCGAAACGTAGTACAGACATTGAACGTCGAAGTGCTGCTGGGTTCGATCTNACTACAATAAGGGAAGGTTCAGATGTCTGGCAAACTTGTTGATCTCAGTCGTGCTCTGCAGAATACGGAGAGTGATGATCCGCCCGGTCTTGCGCCGCGGATCGAATATATGGGGCATCACGATACAACTGAACGAATGCTGCAGTTCTTCCCGGGCGTAANGCNTGATCAACTGCCTNGTGGCGAAGGTTGGGCNGTCGAAATGGTTCATATCTCAACACACAACGGTACGCATCTTGATGCGCCGTATCATTTTCACTCGACNATGANCAATGGTGAGCGTGCAATTACAATCGACGAAGTTCCGCTCGAATGGTGCATCGGCGATGGTGTGAAANTAGATTTCCGACACTTCGATGATGGTTACGTCGCCACCGCTGAAGATGTGGCAACAGAGCTGGAGCGTATCGGCCATCGGCTTCAGACCGGTGACATTGTCGTCGTCAACACTGGGGCCGCTGCACATTACGGGACAGATAAGTTTGTCAATTCCGGCTGTGGTATGGGGCGTGAAGCGACGCTGTATTTATTGGAGCGCGGTGTGCGTGTCACCGGTACTGATGCCTGGAGCTGGGACGCTCCGTTTGTCTTTACTGCTGGTCGTGTCAAGAAAACCGGCAATGCCGATCTTATATGGGAGGGGCATCGCGCCGGTATGGAGATTGGGTACTGTCACATGGAGAAGCTTGCCAACCTTGAAGAGCTTCCGGCGACCGGCTTCGAGATCATGTGTTTTCCAGTCAAGATCAAGGCGGCCAGCGCTGGGTGGTGCCGGTGCGTTGCGCGCTTAAAGGCTTGATTTGCGTGTCCGTTGGGATGTTTCGATCCTCAAACTTGGACAGTTGCCTAGACGNATAATCTAGTTTCGATTGATGATTTCTATCAAAAAGAAATGCCCTGGNGATTGCNAAGGTAGTATTCCATCACAAGCTGAATGGAGAGGCGTTTTAACTGCGACAATTCAGGTGAGCACGCGACTGGAACGAACCAACTGTTCCATATGAGCAGTTGAGCTTGTCCAAGACTTCTACCCCTAATCCTTTCAACGTAAGGCAATCATGGCAGTCACTTCTGGTCCCAGCTANGAAANTGAAGAGCTAGGTGCACAAAATAGNGCCTGGCAATCAATGAGGAACTTTGCGCGGCGCCATCCGCTCGGTNCGATTGGTTTCCTGATTGTTTTGATTATGTCGATTGCAGCTGTGTTTGCACCCTTGATCGCNCCGCATGATCCAGTTCTCATCAATTTCGAGAAAGGACTGATCCCGCCTGATGGTACTTACCTGTTGGGGACGGACCACTTTGGAAGAGATATACTTTCCAGGATCATCTACGGTTCGCGAACAGCTCTCTTTGTCGGCCTGATCGCCGCTGTTGGCGGATGTATGGTTGGTCTGATCCTAGGTGTGACGAGCGCCTATCTCGGCGGAACNTTTGACCTTATTTTTCAACGCATAACCGATATCTGGTTGGCTTTTCCCAGTATCATTCTGGCGTTGACAGTGATTGTTGCCTTCGGAACAGGTATGGAAAACGTCATTCTTGCTATTGCAATTGCGCTTGTCCCGGATTGTGCGCGTATTGTTCGATCCAGCGCACTGTCAATTCGTGAGATACCATATATCGACGCGGCTAGGGCGAATGGTTATTCAACAGCGCGGATCATCTTTCGCCATATCGTGCCGAATGTGATGGCGCCATTTCTCGTTGTGGTAACAGCGGCCATTGGTCAGGCTATTCTTGCAGAAGCTTCACTNTCTTTCCTGGGGCTGGGTGTGCAGGAGCCAACGCCNGCTTGGGGATTGATGTTGAGGACAGGTGCGGAAGANTTTATNGAGAGNGCCCCTTGGGTGGCGATCTGGCCTGGCGTTGCAATAAGCCTCGCAGTGTTCGGCTCCAATATGTTTGGCGATGCGCTGCGCGATGAGTTCGATCCAAGGTTGCGCTCTGANTAAAGCTGAAGGTGTCTGGTNTTGCTGACGTGCCCGAACGAGGAGCGCGCCAGCAAATAGGTTGAGNTGTAGGGTTAGCCGGAGATCTCGCCGACGACAACGAGCACGTCGCGCGTCCCCGTGACTTTGTCACCCCATACGCGGTCAAACTNAGCTANCAAGNCGGAGACCGCCGCCGCTGTAGAACTCTCGGTGGTCGCGACGTTGGGAAACTCGTAAAACGCGATGTGAACCGAGGCGTCGGACTTACTCCAACTGCGCCAAGCCCGTTCGCAGCCAAACGCTATCAATGCGTCCGGGAGATGCTCCTTCTCATAACACTCGTCGAAGCCTGGGCGATCATCAGGATTAGCGATAACCGCGCGGACCATAAATATATCTTTGCCCTTCATTTGCTTTGATCCCCTCAATCCATCACGATGACGCCGCGGGCGACGTTACCCTGCATCAATTGCTCAAAACCTTCATTGATTTCATCGAACTTGTATGTGCGGCTGATCAATTCATCCAACTTTAGGCTGCCGGCCATCGCCATATCGGCCAGGATGGGCAAGTCGGTTGGCGGGTGAACCGATCCATAATATGCACCCGTGATCTGCCGTTCCTGGAAGACCATTTGAAACGCGTTGATTGGTGCTGTTTCGTTGACCTCCGGCATTCCGATGAAGACTGCGTGGCCACCGGGGGCAATACCGTCGACAACCTGCAAAGCCGTTTGCTGTGAGCCGATGGCGTCGAATGCATAGTCTACCCCCAAGCCATCTGTCAGGTCTTTGATTGCTGAGGTCAGATCATTGGTTTGCGAGGCGTTTATGGTGTGAGTGGCGCCCATATGCTTGGCGAAGTCGAGTTTATTGTCCTTAAGGTCGACGCCGATGATGGTGCTGGCACCTGCCAGTTTTGCGCCTTGGACGACATTGAGGCCTACTCCGCCGCAACCGATGACCATTACCGTCGAACCGGCTTCTACTTTCGCATGTCTGATCACCGATCCCACACCGGTCGCGACGCTACATCCAATGATCGCAGCCCAGGACCAGGGCAGGTCATTGCGCACTTTGACGAGCTGTTCGGATGGGCAGACGACGTACTCCGAGAATGTTCCTATGCGTGCCATTTGGTTGACTGGCTCACCATTGAGCTTCATTCGGGCTGTGCCATCATGGAGTAGGTAACGCGGTGTCTCGTTATGGCCATTGCAGAGAACGGAGCGGCCGCGGGAACAGTAGCGGCAGTGTCCGCAGTTGGGGCGAAACGAGAATATGATGTGATCACCGACTTTGACATTGGTGACCCCCGCACCGACCTCTTCAACTATTCCCGCAGCTTCATGGCCGGGCACAAATGGCAGCGGCATCGGCCAGTCGCCGTTCATGACATGCCAGTCACTTAGGCAGACTCCGGTTGCTTTAACCTTGACGCGAGCTTCGCCGGCTTTGGGTCCCTCTTGTTCAAGATCCAATAATTCCAAAGGCTTATTGATTTCTGTCAGTACTGCAGCTCGCATGGCGCTCCTCCGTTGTGATTTCTGACAATTTGACCTTCTGGACTGTATGACGCAATGGCATGTCGCAAAATAACCCGATGAACTGGTTGATATTTCCCTGTCTATGCCCAGTTCTCGCTGTATTCGTGAGGCGGTCTGATGTTGATCGGTCTACTGGCAAAATGTTGTTTGATCCGGTAGCATTGGGCTAAAGGTTTTTGGGCGCCGGGCCTTGAGGGCTTCGGGTGCTCTAATTGTCGTGGGAACAGCTGTTCAAGGAATTGTCTCAATGGTGCCGAGACCAGAGGATTACGAGTTTGATGTCGAGCGGACTATGTCCGCCATGGTCGGCATCACGTCGACGATTCCGGAGGATGCCATGACTGCCGACGTGCTTGGTACAGAGCGCAGCGGCAACGGTGTTATCATTGGCGATGGCCTTATTCTAACCATCGGTTACCTCGTCACCGAGGCGGAGACGATCTGGCTGAGCCTTGCCGATGGCAAAACCGTGCAAGGCCACGTTCTAGGATATGATCAGGAAAGCGGTTTCGGGTTGATCCAGGCGCTTGCGCGGCTTGAACAAACAGGCCTGACAATAGGTGACTCAGATCACTCCCGTATCGGTGAGAATGTCATTGTTTGCGGTCACGGTGGCATTAAACATTCTATTGCGGCGAACATAGTCGCAAAGCAGGAGTTCGCCGGCTATTGGGAATACGTTCTCGATGAAGCGATATTTACAGCGCCTGCTCACGACCACTGGGGTGGCACTGCTGTCGTCAATAAGGCCGGTGAGCTGATTGGTATCGGATCGCTTCAAGTGCAGCATGCGGAAGTCGAGGGTGAGAACGTAGACCTGAATATGGTCGTTCCCATCAATCTGCTTAAACCGATCCTGCATGATCTGAGAACGATCGGGAAACGGTCCCAGGATCCACGTCCCTGGATCGGATTGTATGCTGCTGATGTTGGTGACAACATCGTGGTGGCTGGCATCGCCAACGGTGGCCCGGCAGACGATACTGACCTGAGTGTGGGAGACATCATCCTATCGGTCGATGGCGAGGAAGTGTCAGAACTGGCTGCATTCTTCCGAATGATCTGGGCGTTGGGCCCTGCCGGAGTTGAAGTGCCGCTGCAAATTCATCGCGAAGGCAAGTCGTTTGATGTTTTGATCGAGTCGGTTGACCGTCGCACTCTGTTGAAGGGACCGATTGTCCACTAAGTTGGCGCAAGTTGTTTCATAAAGCTGATCAGGCAAGGGCGTTACGGCTTGGATCTGAGCAACGCGCTTATCTGACGATATACGATCGGGCCGAAGAGGTTGATGGACATCAATCTGCAAAGTTGAACCGTTGCGACAAATCCAACGTCGAGACCCAGTGCCAGAGCTATGAGGCCTATCTCCGACATTCCACCGGGGGCGAAAGATAACATCCCCGTTAGCAATGGAACGTTGAAGACCTGGTTGAGTGCGAACGCAAATGAAGCAGCCAGACAAAGCATCAGTGAGACATGCCCGAATGCATGTCGCATTGCTTTTGTGAGCACTGAAATCTTCTCGCCGATAAATCGCGCACCGATGTTAGCCCCTAGTATCGTCTGTGCTGCAATGACCAATTCTATTGGAGGGCGCGCAGAGACAAGCCCTAGTATGTTGGCAATAGCGGTACACAACATCGGCACAACCATGAATGCGCCAGCTAGTCCTGTCGCGCGTCCAAGAAGCCAGCCGACGAGACCAATGGCAGTGAGAACCGCGGCATCTTTCAGGGTGAGCTCGTATATGTGAACCGTTGCGCTCTCAACTGAGACCGTCGGTAAGTCAACGACTGTGCTTGTGACAATCGTCGTTAGGATCACGACAAAGGTAATCCGTAGTGAATGTGCTAGGGCAACGCGGCGGATATCAATGCCGCGTTCTTCAGCATAGAGGGTCATAATGTGAAGGCCGCCTGGCAGCGCACAGAAATATGCTTCCTCTCTCGAGTAGCCGGCGACCCGTTCATAATAGAGTGTGCCAATCACGGCTGCCGCAATGACAAATAATGGAACAGCGGCAATGGTGCCTGCGACTGCTCCGATGCGGTCGAGTAACTCTGGAGTGATGGTGCTGCCGAGCAGCACGCCAAGTGTGACACGCATAGGCGTGACTATGGTCATTGAGGGACGCTCGACCGGTATGCCGATCATGGCGGCCGCCATGGATGCCGCAATTGCACCGAGCATGTAAGGGAGAGGAATGTTGAGCGCGGCAGCAATGATCCCGCCAACCAATGCAATAGTTATGCAAATGGCCATACGACTGAAGCGGCTCTTGGCAAGATCAAGCATGATTAAACGGCGCAAAGGGCCCCTCGCTGCCAAACCTTCGTTTGGTCAGCGATAAAGCATGTGCGCTCTTCCGAGATGCGGATTGCGAACGGTGCATCAAGTGGTATCATTGCTAACAAGTGAGGGCATTTGAGCAACTCGTCACAGCCGCATCAATCTTCAACTCGATTGAAAGGTCCATTGCGTGGATTAATCAAACTGCGAGCAAACTGGGTGCGCTTGCCTGGTAACGTGCGCGGCGGGCTCTTCGTTCTGACGGCTGCCCTGTTTTTTGCTGTCATGGTTGCTTTGATCAAACTCGCCGGAACCTCGCTGCATGTCATGGAAGTTCTTTTCTTTCGGCAGTTGGCAATGATGCTCATTGCGTCGCCAGTTATCCTGCGCTCTTTTCCAAGGTCATTGAAGTCAAAGCGACCAGGCTTACAGATCCTGCGGGTCTTTTTTGCTTTTGGGGCTATGACGCTCGGCTTTAGTGCCGTAATTCATTTGCCGCTTGCCGAAGCGACAACAATCGCATTCGGTAAGACCTTTTTCACGACAATCCTAGCTATTTTTGTATTGGGTGAAATCGTCGGGCCACGGCGGTGGGGAGCGGTGATCGTCGGCTTCATTGGCGTTCTGATTGTAGCCTGGCCGACAGAGGGAACGGCATTCAGTATTTACTGCTTGATGGCCATAGGCAGTGCAGCGCTAGTTGGTGTTGTCATGGTGTCGATACGGCTGCTCAGCCAGGTCGATGAGCCAATCACGATTTTATCGTATCAGGCGATTGGCGTTGGATTGCTGATGTTACCCGGTACGATCTGGTTTTGGCAGACGCCGACTTTGGAAGAATTGGGGCTGCTGCTCGCAATAGGTGCGCTGGCGGTCTGCGGGCAGTACATCAATATCCTTGGTCTTCGCGCTGGTGAGGCCAGCGCGGTTGCGCCATTGGATTATTCGCGACTCGTCTACACCTTGTTCTTAGGGTGGTGGATTTTTGGTGAGTGGCCTGAGCCGCGGGTTTTCATCGGCGCGGCTATTATCGTGGCGGCTGCTGCCTATACGCTGCATCGTGAGCGCGTTGTTGGCAAAACAAAACAGACCAAGAAGGCTAAAACGATTGTTTCGGACTAGAGCAAGATCGTTCCGGCTGGAATCACCGTTCGACTTGCTCACTTTGTTGGCCGGAACGTGAAACTTGTTCTACTCAACAAGTTTAGAGACCGATTCACGTTTCAGTTGGATGCGCCAAGCGCTTCCATCTGAAACGATCGGGCTCTAGCACATTGCTTCGGCTAGTTCTTTGAAGTCGGCAACGATGATATCGGGCTGATGTGGGGTTTCGCCGAATGGCCTCCTGCGACGATCGATGAAGGCTGTTCGCATGCCGTAGCTCTTAGCGCCAATGCAATCAAACGCGTGATTGGCCACGAACAATAAACTCGTGCGTTCTTCGCCGATGATGTCTTCGGCTGACGCGTACGTGGTCCAATGTGGTTTGAAGTAACCAGCTTCCTGAACCGAAATGACTTCGTCGAAGGGGAACCCAATATGAGGACCGGCTGTTTCGAGCATATCGCAGTCGCCGTTTGACAGTATGACCAACTTGTAACCTGCCGCGCGCAATTTCTCGAGTGCGGCGATCACGTCCGGGAATGGTTTGAGGCTTTCGATTTGGCTTACCAACCATTCGACTTCATCTTGTCTGTAGGTGATGCCGCATCGGTCCATGACATAGGATACGGCGCGATGACCAATTTGCCGGTAGGGTGTGTGGCCGCGATCGCAGAGTGCATCGATCATTGAGTTCTCGTAGTGCGTGCGCCGCCACCATGTCACGAAGCGATGTGCCTCGCCGTCCCAGCCTTTGTCCTTGAGGAAGGGTGTTGCCGCTTCCGTCAGCCCTTCCTGCATGTCTACAATTGTGCCGTACTGGTCGAATACCAATGCGCGTATTTCACGCTTCAGGATGTCTGCGGTAGTGGGCATGTAATCTCTCGGTCGATGCAGTTACAGATCGTCCCTTTCTCCGCGTCGGAAGAAACGAGACAGCTTTTAGTTCTAAAATTACTCGGCTGCGTCAGAAATGTTGTCAGTGGCCTCGATAGGCGCTGCGATTTTTGGAAGCTGATCGCCACCTAGAACCGGCGTTTCTGGCACCTGGCAGCCAACCGGACAGCAGCGGCCGGGTTGGCGATTGCGTGATGTCTCGTCTTCCACGTTGAGAACGCCACGATCAAGCAGGCGCTCCACTAGCTGACGTCGCTCCTCCAACGGATAGTAGCGATAGATCTCGCGACGCATGGCTTCTGGAGAACCGCCGCCGTGCAGAGAGATTACCGACATCCAACCAGCTGAGTTCGATGCTGTTAGATCTTCCATGAAGCGGGCCACATCCATTCGGTGCTGGTAGGGGATGTCCGGCCGGGTTGTCAGCATGTCCATCATGTCACCCTTGGTGGCCGGGTTGTGATCATCATCCGGTCCGGGTAGCGCAACAATCAGGCCGCCAGAAACATCGTGGGCGAGGCGATGCATATCATAGATCTGAGTTGCCATCAGAAGTTTGCCGACGTTGGCGAACACGCCGTCTGGTTGCTGGATACCGGACTCATCCTTGAAGCCGTAAATGGATGCGGCGGCACCGCAGGCATAGAAGCCCTCGACAATCTTGATGAGCTCAACGAGATCGTTGCGCAGGTGCGGTGTTCCTTGCGGATCGAGGCCATTGGCCTCGATCATCATCACGCCTGCACCAATCAGGAGGTCACCGAAGCCGGCGCGCGCACCAATGCAGCTGTGGCGGTGATGTGTGGCATAGGTCGATGTGAGAAACTGTGAGTACTCCCAGTCTCCATCCAGGAAGACGTTGTCCCAGGGCACGAAGACATCGTCGAAGATGGCAACGGCGGTGCACTGTCCAAACTTTGCGCTAAACTTGGCTGCGTTTTCACCAGGGCGGCCAGCCGGTCGTGAGATTATGGTGAGGTTTTCTACATCAATTGGCACCGCACAGCAGAGTGCAAAATCCTTGTCGGCCTCAATCATGTTGCGGCATGGCATGACCATGAGCTCATGCATATAAGGCGCGCCTGTAATGATTGCCTTCGCACCGCGAATGACAATGCCGTCCTTACGGCGTTCTTTGATGTGGACGTAAACATCAGCATTGGCTTGCTGGTGTGGACGCAATGAGCGATCGCCTTTGCCATCAGTCATGGCAATGCCGACTGACAAGTCTTCTTCTTGCACACGGTGCATGTAGTTGAGAAAGCGCTGGTGCTTGTCGGTGCCGCGGTCTGCGTCGATCTTATGAGTTGCCTGATAAATGGCAGCAAATCCATCGTGCGTCAGATAACGCTGGGCGCAACCAACTTCACGGCAGACAAGGCGGGTCGCTTCCAGCTTTTCAATCAAGTTCTGTTGAGTGCGATCGACATGTGTCATGCGACTGACGGTCTCGCCTGTTGTGGATTCCGTTGCCTGCATCAGGTGTGTGTATCGTTCATCGTGGGCAAGATCATAGGTGCGGGCAACAGCATTGACACCGGGCTCCAGGCTTGGAGCGTCAACGACGCTTTCGAGTTGTTCGCCGCTCACGAATACGCGTGGAGATAATTTTCGCAGAGACTCGCGATATGCTTCGCCGGTCATGATCATAGCGGATGTGCTCCTTCAGTTCGCAAATTCTGCACTTAATTTTGCTGTGATGCTTCAATAGCTTCGGCAAGAGCGACGACGCGCTCGGCTTTCACAACGATCGGGTAATCAACGAAATAACCATCAACCTGGATTGACGCAGAGCCGGCGGCTTCGGCTTCCTGGAAGGCTTGAATGACTTTGCGCGACCACGCCACTTCNTCTGCTGTCGGCGTGAATGCATCNTTTGTGGCAGCAATCTGATTTGGGTGAATGCACATTTTGCCCTGATAGCCGAACTGGCGGGCAAGGATAGCCGAGTTTCTGAAGTGGTCGTGTTCGTTGATATGAATGAAAACCGTATCAATGGGCGGTTGCAACTCATTGATACGCGAGGCTAACACGATCTCGGCACGTGCATGGGCAAGTTCGCCTTCATGCATCGTCCATTCGATTGCCATGTCGCGTGTGTAGTCGCCAGCACCGAATGCCACNCGCTTCAGTCGTCCTCCTGCACCACAGATCTCGCGGACATTGGCCACGCCTTTGCCCGTTTCAATAATCGGCATGAGATCGATGCNGCCTTCCGGCANACCACGNTGACGTTCNAGACTGGTCATCATCCAGTCGACCATTTGCAAATCTGCCTGGCGCTCCACTTTGGGAAGGACAATGCCGTCGACGCCGGCGGCGATCACGGCTTCCACGTCGCCATATGTGAACTCCGTATCCAATGCATTAACGCGGACATAGCCTCGACATTTGCGCGGACGCTGGAGGGCTTCCACTACGACTGAGCGTGTTGCCACTTTCTCAGAAATTGCGACAGCGTCTTCGAGATCAAGGATAACCGCATCAGTGCCGGTATCGAAAACCTTTTCGACTTTTCGCGGATGATTGCCGGGTGCGAAAANAAATGTNCGGTTCGCCTGCATTTTGATGTCCTTGCTTATCGTGGGGGNCCGGCTACCAGAGCANACCGCCGGGTTTGACATGGTCGTACTTTGAGGGTTTCGGCTTATAGCCGGCGTCTTNGTCGATCATAACAACCCAGGACTGTTCGCCTGGCCCACCTNCCGGGAAGTAGATNGCGCTGTGTGGCATGAAGTGCTTTTGGTTCAGCTGAAATGCTTGTGCATCTGCCTGNGTGCGGCTTCGAACCTGGAAGGCGTAGAAGAAACCNAGCACTGGTAGGCCGGACAACAGAAATGTGANGCCAAGATTGTCGACCCAGCTAAACAGTCCAAAAAAGAACTTGTCACCGAAGATGAAGACCAGCAGGCCGAGGACGAAAGCAACACAAGCTACGTAGAAGTAGGGCGCTAGCNTCTGTTCAATGCCACGAACAGGAAACGCGCGNGACTCGAGATCGTCCATTTTTTCTGCTGCGACACGGGCGTGGCCGGCTTCTTCATCGGTCAGACGCGCAAGAAAGACTGGCAGTGGAATACGTTGTGGTTCGGTTTTTGCCGGCTTGTTCATCAAGCTTTCCAGTCCCTAGAGCCAAGTCGTTGCGGTTCGCCATTTGTTTCCGGAAACTAGTTGNNTCTTGTTATTTCCGGCAAGTTTCNNTTCAGCCAACATCGCGATTGTGATCGTTGGANGAATTGCTACCGCGCAGTGGATGACCCGCTTAGATTTCCCGTCAATTGGATCGATCAAACCTGGAAAGTCAATCAATGAGCAATCGTTCGCTTGTCGTGTTGCCCGGAGATGGGGTTGGGCCAGAGGTGATTCAGCAAACAGTGCGTGTGCTGGATTGGCTGCAAAGTGCCCGCGGTTTCAGCTGCGATGTACGCCAACACGATTATGGTTACCACGTCTTCAAGGAGATTGGTTCGCTCTATGGGCCCGGCGTGTTGGAAGATGCACTCGCGAGCGACGCTGTGTTGTTCGGTGCTATGGGCGGTCCGGAATACGATGAGATTCCGCCTGCTGTACGTCGGCAAGGGAGTGTTCTTCGGCTTCGACGAGAGATGCAGGTTTTTGCCAATCTAAGGCCGGCCCGCGGTTTCGTCGAAATGGCTGATGCGGTGCCATTNAAACGTTCTGTCATGGAAAATGTGGATCTCTTGTTGGTGCGCGAAGCCAATGGTGGGATCTATTTTGGCGAGCCGCGGGGAATCGAGGATTTGGAAGATGGCCGCAAGCGTGGCGTGAACTCGCTGGTTTATACAACAGATCAGATTGAACGTGTTGCGACAACCGCCTTCGAGTTGGCGCGGAAGCGATCCGGGCGGGTTTGTTCCGTTGATAAATCCAATGTGCTTGAAGTTGGAGCTTTGTGGCGGCAGACGGTCACCGCGCTTCATGAAGATCGTTTCTCCGACGTGGAACTGACGCATATGCTCGTTGATAACTGTGCAATGCAACTCGCGCGCAATCCAAGTCAGTTCGATGTCATGGTCACGACCAATATGTTTGGTGACATTCTATCGGATGGAGCTGCTGCGGTCATGGGATCACTCGGCATGGCGCCCTCGGCTTCGCTATCTGCGGCAGACGAAAGTGGTCGCCAACGCGCGCTCTATGAACCAGTGCATGGCAGCGCGCCTGACATCACAGGAATGGGTATCGCCAATCCGCTTGGGGCAATCTGGAGCCTGGCGATGGCAATGCGTTATTCATTCGATCGAGAAAGTGATGCGGTGCTGATCGAAGATGCCATGCGTGTGGTTTTGAAAGATGGTGTACGAACGGCAGACATTGCCGGTGACCATGAGCCGGTATCTACCGAGCGAATGGGCGGCGCGATGCTAGCGAAACTTGAAGCGCTCGCGACGAAAGGTTAGGCGAGTGCCGGGCTAGTCGCAGCGTGCCGTCATTCCACCGTCGACCACGATTTCGGTACCGGTGATGAAGCGCGCTTCATCGGACGCTAGAAACAGTGCAGCGTTTGCCGTGTCGCGACCGTCGCCCATGAAACCTAAGGGGATGCGGGATTGTCTATCCGCCAATAGCTTTCCAACATCGCCACCCGCGCGCTGACCGGCAAGACGGGCCTCAACCATAGGAGTATGGAGCTGTCCCGGCACGACCGTGTTTACGCGAACGTTGTGTGGTGCGTATTCGACGGCGACAACCTTCGAGAATTGTATCACACCAGCCTTGGTCGCAGCGTAGGCTGACTGGGCAGCTCCGCTCCATCTCAAGGCTGAAGTCGATGCGGTGTTGACGATTGCACCGCGTTTCTGTTCGGCCATGTGGGGGAGAACATTCCGACAGCNAAGATACACGCTTGTGAGATTGAAACGGACTTGTCGTTCCCAAGTCTCTTCGTCCATGTCGACCGGGCCGCCACGTGCTGACCCGCCNACATTGTTCACGAGGACATCGACGCGGCCAAAATGCTCGAGACAGGCAGCGACCATGTCTTTGACGGACGAGCCGTCCGTCGCGTCGCATTCGTGCGTGCGGATAGTGCCGCCGACAGCTTCGACATNCTCGACCGTTTCAGTCATAGAAGTTGGGTTGATGTCGGCTGCAAAGATTTTTGCACCCTCTTCAGCGAAACGGACTGCGGATGCACGTCCNTTNCCCCAGCCTGGTCCGACGCAACCGGCCCCATTTATGATTGCAATCCGACCATCCAGTCTGCCGGTCATCGTATCAAGGCCCTCCGTTGAAGAGACGTGCGTGTTAGCCTGCGGTCCAACCACCATCGATTAGGAGCGANGTTCCCGTCATCATGGCNGANGCATCCGANGCCAGGAACAAGATTGGCCCCATGATGTCTTCCANCTCACCCAACCGGCCTAGTTTGATCTTGCTTAAGACCCAGGCCCGCTTGTCAGGGTCCTTCAGTGTCAGTTCNGCCAANGGTGTGCGAATNAANGTCGGTGATANGGTNTTNATNCGNATGCCGTGCGGACCGAATTCGATTGCCATCGCCTTCGTNAACCCCTCGAGGCCATGCTTGGTCGTGCAGTAAACCGCGCGTTCNATGCCGCCGATATGGCCCATTTGTGAGGACGTATGAATGATTGAGCCTTTGATACNGGCNTCTATCATTTTCTGCGCAACGGCCTGTGCGGTGAAGTAGACGCCTTTGACGTTGATATCCATCACGGCGTCGTAATCTTCTTCGGTGGTCTCCAACATTGCCGAATGTCGCGTAATGCCGGCATTNTTGAAGAGGANATGGAACGGNTCTTGATCTTTGATGAGCTTGCGAACCGCAGCAACATCCGAGACGTCAATCGCGACGCCTTCCGAAGAGTAACCGGCATCTCGAATGGTATGCGCAGCCGCTTCGATCTNTTCGGGATTACGGGAGGTGATGACGACATGGGCGCCGGCTTCTGCAAGTGCGACTGCTCCGGCAAAGCCGATACCTCGGCTACCACCAGTGATCAGGGCACGGCGACCGTCGAGACGGAATGAGGGNGTTTGTGGAAGCGTGCTCATTCCGCGGAACCTCCGTAAGGAATGTTGCGGCCTCCGTAACGGCGGACCCGAATGTTGGCCTGTTCACCGTGACCAATGAAGCCTTCGAGCGTGCAAAGGCGCGAGCAATACTCGCCCACCNTCGCTGAGGCTTCATCTGTGAGAACGCGTTGATANGTATGGGTCTTGATAAACTTNCCGACCCAGAGGCCNCCNGTGTAATGGCCTGCCTTCATNGTTGGTAGCGTGTGGTTTGTGCCNATGACCTTNTCNCCGTAGGCGACGTTGGTTCGAGCGCCNAGGAAAAGTGCGCCGTAGCCAGTCATGTGTTCCAAGAACCAGTCGTCACGGTCCGTCATAACCTGAACGTGCTCGGAGCAGATCTCGTTGGCGACCGACAGCATCTNATCATAGTCATCGCACACAATAACCTCGCCGTAATCGGCCCAGGACTGGCGCGCGATTTCNGCCGTTGGTAGGATTGTGAGCAGANNTTCAATTTCCNTCATGGTCTCGCNGGCAAGTTTCTCGGAGTTCGTAATGAGAACAGCAGGGGACGTTGGACCATGTTCGGCTTGGCCTAGAAGGTCAGTGGCGCACAGTTCCGCATCAACAGTTTCGTCGGCAATCACCAAGGTTTCCGTTGGNCCAGCGAATANATCGATNCCAACGCGCCCGAAGAGTTGACGCTTGGCTTCCGCGACGAAGGCGTTGCCGGGGCCAACCAGCATATGGGTNGGATCAATNGTCTGGGTGCCGATTGCCATAGCGCCAACAGCTTGAATTCCACCGAGGCAGTATATTTCGTCGGCACCTCCAAGATACTGGGCGGCAACAATGGCTGGTGCCGGCTTGCCCTGATAGGGCGGGGCAGCTGTAATAATTCTTGGCACGCCAGCGACTTTTGCTGTCACGACTGACATGTGGACAGACGCAATAATCGGATACTTCCCGCCAGGGACGTAACAGCCTACGGATTGCACGGGGATGTTCTTGTGACCAAGCACAACGCCTGGCAGCGTTTCAACTTCGAGATCTTTCAAACAGGCTCTTTGNTGCTCTGCAAATTTCCTCACCTGTTCCTGGGCGAACTTCAGATCCTCAAGATCTCGCGGAGGAACCGCTGCCAGGCACTCCTGGATCTCGGCGTCGGATAACCGGTANTTTTCGCGATCGAAGGAATCGAACTTATTNGAGAGTTCGCGAACGGCTTCATCGCCACGNTTTTCAATATCGGCNAGNGTGGCTTCAACAATCTGGCGAACTTTCGCGTTATCCTCNGCGCGAACTTCNGCGTCTNTTCCTCGTTTCAAATAATTGGCCACAGCCTTACCCATCATGTTGTTGGATTTTGNGAGACTGTAGCCTACTGACATGGATTGTCACCAGTACGTGAGTGAGGGCGTGTTGCCGCTTGGGCATCGCTTGACTAGTAGTGTAGNGGTAGGGAAAGCCTNCCCCTGCAATCTTTATGACCCTCTGCAATCTTTANGATATNAGCGATCAAGCATGAGCACGCCACCTATTGATCTTGTAGCGGCTTTGCGCCCCTCGGCGCAGCAGCTACTTGTTAGCGGCATCATCGAGGTNTTTAACTATGGCCGCACGCGCGAAGGGTTGATACCTCTCTGGGCTGGAGAAGGCGACGCTCCGACGCCGCCAGTGATCTACGAAGCGGCCGTTAAAGCCCTGCAGGATGGTGAGACCTTCTATACGCATCAACTTGGGATTCCTGAGTTGCGCGAAGCGTTGGCTGGATATTTTCAGGGTCTTTACGACAGGCCATTTGTATCTGACGAGTTCTACGTCGTCGGCGGCGGCATGCAGGCGATACAACTTTCCATGCAGATGACAGCCGGACAAGGCGACGAGGTCATTATCATATCTCCGGGTTGGCCAAACTTTGAAGGTGCNGCCGTAACCCAAGGNGCGATCGCCAAGTTTGTAGAGCTAGATTTTGGACCGCAAGGTTGGGCCCTGGATCTTGATCGCCTGTTTGCGGCTTGCGGTCCAAAGACATCAGCGATCTGTATCAACTCTCCATCAAATCCGACCGGATGGACCGCCAGTCTGGATGAATTGAAGGCGATCCTCGAGTTCACACGAAAGCATGGTATCTGGATTATTGCTGACGAGATCTATGGCCGCTTCCACTACGGCGATGGACTNGCACCAAGTTTTCAGACTATTCGCGAAGACGACGACCGCATCCTTTTTGTTCAGACGTTTTCAAAGAACTGGGCCATGACCGGCTGGCGTATGGGTTGGGTTCAGGGATCAAAGCAACTTGCGCAGGTTGTTGAGAACCTNGTGCAGTACAACACGTCCGGNGTTGCACAATTCATGCAACGCGCCGGGATAGTAGCTCTGCAAGATGGTGAAAGTTTTGCGAAGTCACAGCTTGAACAGGCGCGTCGTGGTCGCGAGATTATCTGCTCGGCGCTGGAGCCATTTAACAATGTGCACTTCACGTGGCCTGATGGTGCATTTTACCTATTCTTCGGGATCGAAGGGCAAAAAGACTCCATGCAAACGGCTTTACAATTAGTCGATGAGGCCAATATCGGTCTTGCGCCTGGCTTCGCATTTGGTCCTGGAGGCGAGGGCAATTTCCGGATTTGCTATCATCGCTCAGAAGCCTCTTTGACGGAGGCAATGGGCCGGTTTACGGATTGGTTACGCAAACAATCCGGCCCATGATGTAAGAACGCGTGGAGTGGTAGGGCACTGACATTGCAAGTCGCACGGATCAGTNATTTCGTTGGATGGTAACTCTTGGTGAACCAAGTTAGATATCAGGCTGGCGGCANTGTTTCGGCGAGCCCTTTCGTGCAAACGTACGCTATCGATTGCTTAACGTTCGAAAGCAGGGACCGTTAGGTGTCATCTTATTACCCGCCCCACTCTGACCCAACACGAGATCAGGCGAGTCGATTGTTTCTCTCGACTCTCGTTGGTCTGACTCTTGTNATGAATACGCTCGGTCGAGGTGTGACCGAAACATTTACGGTTTTTCTCTTACCCGTTGAGGAGACGCTCCAGGCTTCCCGCGCTGAGATGACNTTGGCGTATTCGATCTACATGTTGGTGAACGGGATCTCAGCCCCGATTGCCGGTCAGATGATTGACCGCTTGGGTGGGCGTTTGACATACGGCNTTGGCCTGGCTTTTCTCGGGTCTGGTTTCTGGTTAGCCGGCTATGCCGAAGCCCTCTGGCAATATTACTTGTTCTACTCGGTTTACGGCGGATTTGGTGCAGCAACACTCGGTATGGTNGCGGCTTCCAGCTTGCTCAGTCGGTGGTTTACCAAGCGGCTCGGAACTGTGGTTGCTATTCCGCACGCGGCGACTGGGTTAGGTGTATTGCTTGTGCCGCCATTTGCGCAGTTTCTGATGGGTTTCTTCAGTTGGCAGATGACGCACCAGATCATCGGGGTGNTGGTGCTTGGGACTATTCCTTTCGTCCTGCTCCTACCGCTCGAGACGATGTCGCGAGGCTCCGAAATCTGGCGTGCGCAGAGACGAGCAGCGCGCGCATCAGGGGCCCAAGCCTGGACTGCAGTAAGAGCTATCAAGACAGAAGCTTTTTGGTCGCTGTTCTTGGTTTTCTTTTTTACGTCATCGGCGGCGTATGCTGTCATTCCGCAGTGCGTGGCTTTTCTGGTGGAGAGCGGTTTTGATCCGTTGTTTGCAGCGAGTGCGTTTGGCATCTCGGGCCTGTTTTCTGCAATCGGCATNATTGCNTCNGGCTGGTTTTCGGATCGTGTCGGTCGGCTTGAGATCGTGACGATTACGAAGTTCCTGACAATGTTCGGGATTNCGTCTCTGATCATGATTACTTGGTATCCAAGCCTGATCCTTGTTTACATGTTTGTCTTTTTCTTTGGCATTGTCCAAGGNGCACGTGGACCGATAATAGCCGTACTTGTCTCTCTTCTGTTCCGCGGCGGGTCCGTTGGTGCGATTTTTGGAACACTCTCGCTGGCGATGGGGCTTGGGGCTGGGGCCGGTTCCTGGCTGTCAGGNGCACTGCACGATTGGACAGGAGGGTATGTGGCCTCCTTCTCACTAGGGTTTGTGAGTTCCGCGNTGGGATTGGCCGTCTATTGGATCTCGCCGAGTCTGCGAACCGAGCGTCCAGCGCGATTGTAGTTTTGGTGCAGCTGTTTAGTTCGCCATGAAGACGGGAAGCTCTGCGTGAGACAAAATATGGCTCGTTGCACCGCCGAAGATCATCTGGCGCAAACGGCTTTGCGTGTAGGCGCTTTTTATNAGCAAGTCACAGCCGATTGAGCCGGCCTCTTNGAGNATCGCAGCACCAGGCCGTCTGTTCTTNGCCGAAATCGTGNGCTCGTCTGCATTAATGCCATTTGCTTCTAGGTTTTCACAGACCTGAGCACCTGTCGGGCCGGGAACGACGGCTTCTTCAATTGTCAGTACTGTCACTTTCTTTGCAGACTTCANAAGCGGCAGCGCGAANGCCAAGGTNCGNGCACCTTCTGTNCTGCAGTTCCAGGACATCACGATGTTTTCACCAAATGATCCGGTACCTTTCGGTGGGGCGATCAGAACNGGTCGGCCGCTATCAAANAGGACAGATTCCAAGGTCGTCATGCGTGCCCCACCATCATCGTTGGCTGGGCGCCCAAGAACAGTCAGGTCGTGAACCCGGGCAATCNACCCGAGGCCAATATCATCAAGAGGGTCAGTATCTTGCCAGGAGAGCCGTGATTTGGGTGTTGGATCTAATCCGGCGCTAAACGACTCAAAAAGTGATTTGGCTTTGCTCTTGCTGTCCTCGTCATCCTGATACGCAGGTGGGAAACTGACCGCTACGATGGGTTCGGCTCCGACAACTTGAAACTGCATGGGTCGAAGAGGAACCGCTTTGACCTGTCCTTCCAGGGCACGTGCAGCTTCTGCGGCAGTNCCTAGCACTTCGTTCATTGTCGCATGGTCTTCGACTGGGACTAAGATCGATTTCATNGCGGGCTCCAGTATTCACTCTGCGGACAGTCTTGTTTTGCTACAGTGTGACAGAATCGCGCGCGCGAGTGAAGTCGTTCAATACTGAAATACGAAGTTCATCGATGCATAGGGCCTGGTTTCGTGGTTTCGGTCCGCGGATATGCCTGCTGATAGCCTAATCTCGCCCGAATTCCACTCGTAACGGCCGAAGCCTGCAGTACGGGTCGCAGAATAGTCAGAGTTGCCAGAAATACCCGCTTCCAGTCCAACNGAAATTGAGGGCCNTAAGCGGTAACCCCACCTGGTCGAGGCTTGATAACTATCGAACAGCGTTGAACCGTGTAGGTTCGTGCTGAGCCAGCTTTGCTCGGATATGTTCCACCAAGTTTCGAGAGCGCCAGTCAGACCATAGGCTGAACCGCTGACACTGTTTTCAGNGTCGAAAGGNATCACTACGTGCCGTGCAGTTNTGATGCCAATGAACCCCTTGATCGTCCAGTTTTTGACTTGCTGCTGATAACCGATTAGCAGATCGCCAAATCCATGATGGCCATCAAAATTCATTCGCTGTGTGGATGTGCCGACTGTCCGGTTCGCNTCGTAGCGGTAGCGGCCATAGCCGCCGATGGTGCGGANCCGCCAACCATTCTCGCGGATATCGTCGCCGAATAGGACCGAAGTTGTACCGGTGTAAACAGACCAGTCGGACCCAACGAGTTCGCCGCCAATCCACGTCGACCGCCAAGGCTTAGAAGGTCGTGGCCAGTTGTATGCTTCAACTGTGCGAGATGCCTCTGTTCGTTCTTGCGTCAGCCCGACGCTGGCGTGCAACGTGAGTGAGAGCCAAAGGATANTTGTTCCTAGGATTGAGCGGTTTCTATAACGCAACATCAAAACGCACCATGACACCAAGTTCAGCATTAAATCTGCAAGCTGAATAAATATGTTTCCCCGCTTCGTAGTGCCTCCGTCAACTAAGCCTGGGTTGAATCGNATCTTGTGCTAGTTGAATAGATNATCAGGTGTCTTGAGGGTTTGATGAGAACTGCAGCTTCGGTTGAGACTTGGCTTTATCCAGNTGATAGAGGACTTTATTGCGCGGCTGGGGACTTTTATATCGATCCGCATTCAGCCGTTGATCGCGCAATCGTAACGCATGGACATGCCGATCACGCGCGACCGGGNCATAGCCATGTTTTGGCCACGCCTGAGACCTGCAGNATTATGCAAACGCGGATTGGTGANAACGCGGCTGGTGAGTTTCAGCCTGAGCGTTTGGGGCAAGCGGTCAAGGTGGGTGATGCGACGGTGACCTTGGTTCCCGCTGGGCATGTGATGGGCAGTGCTCAGGTCGTCATTGAGCATGCGGGTCAAAGAGCAGTGGTCTCTGGCGACTACAAGCGGCGAACCGACCCGACCTGTGAAGCCTTTGAAGTCGTAACCTGTGATGTGTTTGTGACAGAAGCCACGTTTGGTCTGCCCGTGTTTCGACATGAACCGGATGACCGCGAGATAGATCGCTTGTTGCGATCGATCCAAACGGTTCCAGACAGGACACATCTAATTGGTGTCTATGGACTGGGCAAATGTCAAAGGCTTATCAAGCTCTTACGTCTTGCAGGCTATGATGAAACTATCTGGCTTCATGGCGCACTGAAGGCTATGTGCGAGCTCTACGNCGAACTTGGCATTGAGCTTGGCNACGTTCGTCTCGTGTCAGANGCAGATGATCCAAAGTTNTCCGGCAAGATNGTCATGTGTCCGCCCNGGGCATTGAATGACCGATGGTCANGTCGGATGGCTGATCCGCTCGTCGTTTTGGCTTCTGGCTGGATGAGAGTGCGTGGNCGCGCGCGACAGCGCGGAGTTGAACTACCGCTGATCATTTCGGATCACGCCGATTGGGGTGAGCTTATTCAGACGATCGAGGAAACGCAGGCCGAAGAAGTCTGGGTTACGCATGGTCGCGAAGNAGCACTTGTGCGCCAGCTTGAGCTCATGGGNCGANGCGGCCGCGCACTGGCACTGGTTGGTCGGGAGGATGAGACGGAGTAACGTGTTGCTTTGGTCTACCATTTACCCAATCAGANCTGAGCCAGCATTTGCGCGATCACCAAGCTGACATGTTTCTCGGGTTGAATAGGGCTTGATAATGCGTTGTAGGGGGCGGATTATCAGTGTTTAGGAACGTCGGACGCGAGAACGTCACGGCGGAACTTGATGAAGCATAAACAAGAGTTGTAGCAGGGGGTGCTGAGATGAAAGTTCTTAAAATCACAGGTATTGTGTTGGCAGGCATGATGGTGTTGGCAGCACAGCCGGCAATGGCAAAATGCCTGACTAAAGGGGCTGTTGCGACTGCAGGTTCAGAAANCTGGGCCAAGTGGTTCGCCATGGAGACCATGGTGCAAAGCGTGAGCTGGGGCATCTGGCCGGCCTTTGTTGCCGACGGCTCCACGCCGGGATGGAAGGTCAACAAGGAAAAATATCGCTGCAAGAAAGATGGCGCGAGCATTACTTGCCGCAGTCAGGCAACATTCTGCCCGACGAAGAANTAACATCCCCGGACAAATACTGTTAGCGTTGGCATCATGGATGCCTTCGCTGAACTCTTGAACCGATTGGCTTATACGCCTGGCCGTAATGCCAAACTCGGCCTCATGGCACGCTACTTTATTGANACGCCTGATCCGGATCGTGGTTGGGCGCTGGCGGCCTTGACTGACGGTCTGCCGTTTAGTTTTCCAATACGCAGAACAATGCAAGAGCTGATGGAACCTCGCGTTGATGGGCAGCTCTTTAAGCTGTCTCGTGACTATGTCGGTGATACGGCTGAAACCGTTGCACTGTTGTGGCCCGAGGCGGATNAAGGAGNTCAGGCGCCGCGCCTGGCTGATNTGATTGCCAGGTTAGAGCTAACGCATCGAAGCGACCTATCNGACTTGATTGAAGGTTGGCTCAATCAACTCGACGCCAATGGCCGTTGGGCTTTGCTCAAGCTNCTAACCGGGGCGCTACGTGTTGGTGTGTCTGCGCGTNTGGCAAAAACCGCAGTGGCCCAAGCCTGGGATAAAGATGTTTCAGACATCGAAGAGATTTGGCATGCNCTCTCTCCACCATATGCTGACTTGTTTCGGTGGCTGGACGGGTGCGAGGCCCGTCCGGACGTTTCAAACTTGCCTGTTTTCCGACCGTTGATGTTGGCCAACCCANTAGAAGACAGTGATTTTGAAGGACTTGATCTGAAAGCTTTTGCGGTTGAATGGAAGTGGGACGGGATCCGAGTGCAGGTCGTGGTGCGGAATCGCGCAGTTCGGATTTTTTCGAGAACCGGCGATGATATCTCGCATAGCTTTCCCGAGTTGGTTTCCGCCTTTCAATCGGATGCAATCGTGGACGGTGAGCTATTGGTTGTCCGCGAGGGGCGTGTTGCGCCCTTTTCAGATCTTCAGCAGCGTCTGAACCGCAAGTCGGTCAGCGCCAAGATGATGCGGNAATACCCAGTACATGTTCGCCTCTATGATGTCTTGGAGATTGATGGTCTGGACCTGCGGCAAGAAGATTATGATGAGCGGCGAAGGAGATTGGCCGAATGGCATCGGGCGATTTCGCCTGATCGAACAGACTTGTCTGAGGAACTTCGGATCACTGATACAGGCGAGCTGCAAGATATCTGGAGCAACACCCGAGAGGCNGCAATAGAAGGGNTGATGTTGAAGAAGCGGAGCAGCCCNTATCTCGCCGGTCGGCCCAAAGGCCATTGGTTCAAGTGGAAGAGGGCCCCGCTGACTTTGGATTGCGTTATNATGTACGCGCAACGAGGTTCGGGCAGGCGTTCATCCTATTACTCGGATTATACCTTCGGTGCTTGGCGGCAGAATGAGGCTGGTCAGCTTGAGCTTGTACCGGTCGGCAAGGCTTATTCCGGCTTCACAGACNAAGAGCTCATGCAACTCGATAAGTGGGTACGTAACCACACCGTCGACCGCTATGGACCAGTGCGCTCTGTCNAGGCAGGCATGGTTCTGGAGNTTGCTTTTGACTCAGTGCATCGCTCGAAGCGCCACAAGTCNGGCGTTGCAATGAGGTTTCCGCGCATTCACCGGATCCGCTGGGACAAACCCGCGGAGGAAGCAGATCNATTGGAAACTTTGATCGATCTCATAGTCGAATAATAACTCACCTCTAATATTGATTGGATAGACCTTCGTTTGTCNTTACTCANTTGTGACGGCACTCTATANTTGAAGTGTTANTCCANAGGTTTGTTAGAGGTATTAAACGCGTTCGAGCGCGCTTGTCAGTGAGGANTGCAGCTGTGCAATTTGGTCATTCAAATCAGTTAAACTCTCCGGAGCATTTTGCCCNGGATAAGTGGGCGAAGGCCGCNACTGTCAGTCAGGCTGAGATGATGCGGCTCTCCAGTCGCCGGGCAAAGGCCTACCTTGAATTGCCCAAGTCTATGGTGTCCTGCCGAACTCCGCATGACATCGTTGCGCAACAGCAGGCGTTTTGGCAGCAGTGCACGCAAGATTACGCTGCCGCAGCTCAGGTTATGGCATCCAGTTGGACGCAGTTCTTTCCATTCGGTGATTCGATCACGGGACTGGATGATACCATCAACGATGAATCGCTGCAGTCCGCACCGCAANATGCCGGTGANCGTGATGTCATGTCAGTGCAGGGTGCCGCTCAGCAGAAATCTGCGAGTGGTCGACGCAAACNGACATCAGAGCGTGCTNCTCACGCAGAAATTGATCAAGCGGGTCGTATTGCTGAGATTGAAGCTGCATAGGACTGCATGACCGCTGAGCATTGCCGACNGTCTANTTAAGACTGGATAAGCCCTTCTGGAAGCCGGCCAAGGAAATCGGAATTGCGATACCTTCTTCCTGGCTCTGGAAGATAATGAAATGCGCTTTCTTGCCTTCCGAGAACTGTTTGACCAGTTTTTCTTCAACTACGACCTGAGCATAACAAGCGAATGTATGGCAGCGCAGAAANGGTGCGTGGCCAACATCCTNACCGTCGATTTTGAGACCCAATCCGGCTGGCAAAAGCACGCCAAGCGGAGCGAATACGCGCAAGACACGCGTGCCATTGGAGAACTTCTGAAAATAAACGGTCAGGCCGACATTGTTGCGGTCCTCAGCTGTCACACTTTGTACTAGTGCACAGACGCGCTTTTTGGAGCCTGGTGGTGGGGCGCGGCACACAACCTGCCAATGTCCGAACTCAGAGAGCACTTCACCATCGATTGGTTTTTGTGACCATGCGTTCGTCGTGCTGGCAAGCAACCACAACAATATGCACAGAAAAGCGAACGTANCGCGTGCGATTGGCGGGACGGCACCAAGGCTCACTTGCGACATACGTGGTCTACTCCTNTAGTCGTTCTTACGAACTTAGCGGTGTTGCTGCCGTTACAGATGTTTGAACACGGGATCGNNCGAACAGAACCGATTTTGGTGTAGCGATGTGCAAGGAATCGGGCTGAATTGGGACCAACGGTCAGCCGATCAGGGATTGCTTGGACTCAACGTCGGGACATCTGGTCACTTTGACACATTCAATTGACTGAATGTAATTATAGCATCCATGAGACGTTTGGGACCATTGTGCACATTGTTCTGTGGCGTAGTTTCGGCGATATACCTTAGAGTAGTAGAGTAGTTCTGAAAAATTAGGGGATCAGAGGATCACCTTGGGGGCGGAATATATGATGAGACGTGTCTGCGACCGGGTCGCTGCAGTAATGGCCGGAGTGCTGGCCTGGATGACTTTGGCGGCAAATGCTACGGCACAAATCGGCCAGCCTGTGGATGGGCAGTTGGGTTTCCAAGGCGCTGCTTCTCCGGTCATGGAGGAGATTTCNGCGTTTCATGATCAGGTCAACGTGATCATTATCGCTATCGCAGTCTTTGTTCTNTTCCTGCTCCTGTGGGTTATCNTCCGCTACAATGCGAAAGCCAACCCAGAGCCCTCNAAGTTCTCNCATAATACGGTGCTTGAGGTGGCTTGGACGGTCGTTCCAATCTTGATACTCGTTTATATCGGCATCTTTTCGTTCAAGCTGCTGTTCCTGCAATACACCTATCCAAAGCCTGACCTTACGATTAAGGCGACTGGCAATGCGTGGTTCTGGGATCACTCGTATCCTGACCATGNCGACTTCACGGTCACTTCCACGATGATCCGCGACCAGGATTTGTTGAAGGAAGAGATGGGCGAAGATGCTTTTGATAAGAAGTATGGNGCGCTCGAAGGTCTTGAGCTTTTAAAGGCCGTTTATAACGACGCTGNACCTCTTTACGTAAAGAANGGACTAGTTCGGCAGCTCTCGGTCGATAACGAAATCGCTGTTCCGTTGAATGCCGTTGTCCACATGCTTGTGACTTCCGCCGATGTNATTCACTCGTGGACTATTCCNTCCTTCGGATCAAAGACACAGGCGGTTCCAGGTCGTCTAACGGCGACATGGTTTAAAGCGACACGTTTAGGTGTCTACTACGGCCAGTGCTCTGTGATTTGCGGCAAGCACCACTCTGCCATGCCAGTCGCTATACGTGTTGTCCCACAAGCTGATTTTGACAAGTGGGTCGTTGCGGCGAAAGCTGGTGACTGGAAGCAGGCGCGCACGATACTGTTGGCGGCGACNAAGTCCGCCAAGACTGAAGATAAAAAGACTGANGGCAAAAAGCTGGCCCAAGCCGGCACGACTGTTAAAAACTGAGATATGAAACGACAGCCCTCATCTAAGGGCTGAAGTGCAATGCGAGGAAGGGTTCTGCAACATGGCAGGCACTGCAGCTGAATCAGGCTACGAACACGACGATAAACCAGGTTTCGTCGCACGTTGGTTGTTCTCAACAAACCACAAAGACATCGGTACCTTGTATCTCATCTTTGCGATGNTTGCTGGTATCGTCGGTGGCGCATTGTCTGTCGGTATGCGGTTGGAATTGGAAAACCCCGGCCTGCAGTATTTCGCNAANCCACACATGTACAATGTGTTCGTGACNGGTCATGGACTGATCATGGTCTTCTTTATGGTCATGCCGGCAATGAT
Organism: Filomicrobium sp.; assembly: GCA_002689605.1. Taxonomy (GTDB): domain Bacteria; phylum Pseudomonadota; class Alphaproteobacteria; order Rhizobiales; family Hyphomicrobiaceae; genus Tectiglobus. The sequence continues at coordinate 26,168 of NZGY01000080.1, read as the reverse complement.
CGGTGGGTTTGGTAACTGGTTCGTACCGCTAATGATCGGTGCGCCGGATATGGCATTCCCGCGGATGAACAATATTTCATTCTGGCTTCTGCCGGTCGCGTTCATCTTGTTGCTNACATCAATGTTTGTCGAGGGACCAGCCGGCGCCAATGGTGTTGGTACGGGATGGATCGTCCTCGCTCCGCTATCTACACTTGCTGGGCACCCTGGACCTGCGGTTGATTTCGGTATTCTTGCGCTCCACGTAGCTGGTGCGTCCTCGATCCTGGGTGCGGTGAACTTCATCACAACGATTTTCAACATGCGTGCACCAGGCATGACGCTGCATAAGATGCCGCTGTTTGTTTGGTCCGTCCTTATCACCGCGTTCCTGTTGCTCCTGTCCCTGCCAGTGCTTGCTGGTGCGATCACAATGCTTCTGACAGACCGCAACTTCGGCACGACTTTCTTTGATGCATCAGGCGGTGGAGACCCGTTACTTTACCAGCACTTGTTCTGGTTCTTTGGACACCCAGAGGTTTATATTCTGATCCTTCCAGGTTTCGGCATGATCAGCCATATCGTGGCGACCTTCTCCAAGAAGCCAATCTTCGGTTATTTGGGCATGGCATACGCTATGGTCGCNATTGGNGTTGTTGGCTTCGTCGTATGGGCGCACCACATGTACACCGCCGGTATNAATGTCGATACGCAAGCCTACTTTACCTTTGCCACGATGGTTATCGCCGTNCCGACGGGGGTTAAGGTGTTCTCGTGGATCGCGACGATGTGGGGCGGTTCGATATCATTCCGCACCCCCATGCTTTGGGCGTTTGGNTTTATCTTCCTGTTCACTGTTGGTGGTGTGACAGGGGTGATGTTGGCGAATGCCGGGGTCGACCGCTCGTTCCACAACACATACTACGTGGTTGCGCACTTCCACTACGTGCTTTCGCTTGGTGCCGTGTTCGCGATCTTTGCTGGCTGGTACTATTGGTTCCCGAAGATGACTGGTTATGAGTACTCAGAATTCTTCGGCAAGCTNCACTTCTGGCTGACCTTCATCGGCGCAAACGTGCTGTTCTTCCCGCAGCATTTCCTCGGCTTGGCCGGCATGCCTCGTCACTACGCCGATTACCCAGAGGCTTACCACTATTGGAATAAGATCTCGTCTTATGGCTCGTACATGACGGCGACGGCGACATTGATCTTCTTCATCGGCCTGATTTACTCGTACTACATCCGCCGTGAGAAGACGGTGGACAATCCTTGGGGTGAGTCAGCTGATACTTTAGAGTGGACGCTGTCATCTCCGCCACCATTCCACTGCTTCGAAACACTTCCTGTCATCAAAGATACGAAGCACCACTAGTAATGTAATCGGAGATGAGNGGNCTTGACCCGCTCGCCTCCCACTCAATCGACCAGTTCGAAGCCTTGTATTGCTGAGAGACCGACACTTTCATGTCAGATGTGAGTTTTGATACTGCAATTGAGGATCAACAGCGCTCCACCNATTTGGGCGGTACCGTTGGTGATTATATTGCGTTGATGAAGCCACGCGTGATGTCGCTTGTNATCTTTACTGCGCTGGTTGGTATGGTNGCGTCTCCTGGTTCAGTTCATCCTGTGCTCGGTGCCATCGCCTTGCTGTGCATAGCGGTTGGTGCCGGCGCATCTGGTGCGCTGAACATGTGGTACGATGCCGATATCGATGCTCACATGCAGCGGACTGCTGCACGACCAATCCCTCGGGGACGCGTNACNGCGGACGAGGCTCTGCTGTTTGGCACGATACTCTCCGTGTTTTCAGTTCTCACGTTAGGTTTGCTAGTAAGCTGGGTCGCAGGTGCTCTGCTCGCTCTGACCATCGGCTTTTATATTTTCGTTTACACCATGTGGTTGAAGCGTCGGACCCCGCAAAACATAGTCATTGGTGGTGCCGCTGGTGCTTTCCCACCGATGGTTGGATGGGCGGCAGTCTCGGGCGATGTCACNGTAGATAGCGTTCTATTGTTCCTGATCATTTTCATGTGGACGCCTCCGCATTTCTGGGCGTTGGCGCTTTACCGGTGCCGCGATTACGAACGCGTTGGNGTGCCGATGCTACCGGTTGTCGCTGGTGCCGACGAGACCCGAAAGCAGATCCTTATCTATTCAGCGCTGCTTGTACCTTTGGCAGTTGCTCCGTTTTTTACCGGGCTTGGCGGCATAGCGTATCTTGCGTCATCAACACTTCTGGGCGCTGCGTTTATCTACCAAGCAGTCCGTGTTTTTCGGGTGAGAGAAGGAAAAGTTGCTGACAAGCAGGCNAAGCGCTTGTTTGTATTCTCAATCTTTTATCTCTTTGCCCTGTTTGCGGTCCTCCTAATTGAGCACGGGCTTGCCCGTGTCTTTGGCTAAGGGAGGTCGGCATGAGTGATGAGAACGCCATCAATGAAGCTGAACGCAAGCGTCGACAGAACATGCGTTCTATAGCAATCGGTCTGGCGCTCGTGGGTCTTGTTGTTTTGTTCTACGCCGCGACCGTCATTCATCTTGGTGCCAACGTTGCAAACCGGCCGATGTGAGGAAGTATGTCTGACGATCAGATGACATCANACGACGATACGAAGACACAGGTTGCCAATCAGCATCGCAAAGTTGCTATCCGAGCGGCGTCGATCNCCGTCGTTATGCTTGGTGTGGCATACGCTGCTGTGCCGCTTTATAAGATTTTCTGTCAGGTCACGGGCTTTGCTGGAACTACGCAAAGAGCGACGGCTGCACCTGATCAGGTTNTGGACCGCAAGATCACGATCCGCTTCGACTCAAATGTCTCCAATGGACTCGTTTGGAAATTTGGTCCGANCGAGCGCACTGTGGATGTCAAGATTGGTGAGAATAAACTCGCTTTCTATCGGGCATCAAATTCGTCCGATCAGCCAGTTACCGGCACGGCCTCATTCAACGTCGCGCCAGAGGCTGCCGGGCGGTACTTCAACAAGATTGAGTGTTTCTGCTTTACTGAGCAGACTTTAAAGCCTGGCGAGAGTGTTGAGATGCCAGTGAGTTTCTTCGTCGATCCGGAAATCGTAAACGACAGTGATGCGCGGCACATTACGCAGATCACGTTGTCGTATACGTTCTACCCGGTNGAAGAGAAGCAGGCGAGCAAAACGGGTAAAACCAAGGGGAGCTGATGTCGATACTTTGAGTTTAGTGNCAAAGGATCGCTTCAGAAGGCAAAAACGGAGCTAATAAATGGCGGGTGGCCATCACGCAAATGAGCATGACTATCATCTCGTAAACCCGAGCCCCTGGCCACTGGCCGGCTCTATCGGTGCGCTCGTTCTGGCATTCGGCGCNATTATCTGGTTCCGCTCGATGGATGGCGGTGACGGCCTGTTTGGTTTCCAAGGGTCAGCACTGTTCTGGGTTGGTGCTGCNTTGGTTGTNGCGACGTCNTTCTTCTGGTGGCGCGATGTGATCCGTGANGCACATGGTGGTGATCATACGCCTGTTGTGCAACTTCACATGCGCTANGGCATGATCATGTTCATNGCTTCCGAAGTGATGTTTTTCGTGGCGTGGTTCTGGGCATTTTTTGACGTGTCTTTGTTCCCNTCNGGGCTGTTTCAGCCGGATAACATTCAGCAGCANATNGGCATGGTCGCGCGCGATGANCTGACAGGTGGGCAATGGCCGCCACAGCCAGCTGANGGCTTTNAAAAAACGTTTGATCCTTGGGGATTGCCNCTNGTNAACACNCTCATTCTNTTGCTNTCGGGCACCACAGTGACGTGGGNTCACCATGCAATGCTGCAGAATGATCGCAGCGGGCTGATCTGGGGCTTGACGCTGACCGTTGTCCTTGGCGTGATCTTCACCATCTGCCAAGTCTACGAGTACTACCATGCCGCTTTCGCCTACTCCGGACACATTTACGGAGCTACGTTCTTTATGGCGACTGGTTTCCATGGCGCGCACGTGGTTATTGGAACCATATTCCTATTTGTTTGTTTGTTGCGGGCCCTGGCGGGACATTTTACGCCCGAGCAACATTTCGGATTTGAGGCAGCTGCTTGGTACTGGCACTTCGTTGACGTTGTCTGGTTGTTCCTGTTCGCCTGCATCTACGTCTGGGCCGCATAACGATCGGGNNAGNGTATTNNCCTGCAATGCAGGNCGATGNAGAGAATNCTTNCGGGCGGCTGTGAGCTGCCCGTTTTTTGTTGGGACNTNTNGATCGTNGGGAACCAAGAATGGCTGAAACTCGTTTGCNGGTCTCTCCGTTTCGATCAGGTCTAACTTGTCGTTGTCCGCGCTGTGGTGANGGCCAGCTTTTTGTTGGGTTGCTCAACCTGGACCTGCTGGAGAACTGTAATCGCTGTAACTTGAACTACAAGTTCATCGATACTGGCGATGGCCCTGCCGTCTTCGTCATCATGNTCCTTGGCTTTTTGATGCTTGGTGGTGCGTTGATCCTGGAATTCACGCTACACCCGCCGATCTGGGTACATGGTGTCGTCTGGGTGCCTGTCACCTTATTCATGGCCTTCGGCATGCTGCGTCCGCTGAAAGCATTGCTGATTGCGCTGCAGTTTAGAAACCGCGCTGAACAGGGGCAACTCGCCCGGGATTGAGGATGGATGCTGCGTGTAGTTCGACAAGCGGGATTGGTCGTGCCAACTGNGCTAACGATTGCTGGCTTGGTNATATTAATCGGGCTTGGCACTTGGCAATGGCAACGCAAGGCCTGGAAAGAGAGCCTGATCGAGAGGTTGGCGCAATCCGCCAGCGCAAAGCCAGTGCTGCTGAATACACTGGATATCAACGAGGGCGCTGATCTGCTTCGGTTTCGACGTGTGCGAGTNNNTGGAAAATTTGCCGATCCAGGACAGCCACNCGATGAATTTCATGTGTGGTCACCNAATGGGGCAGAATCCGAATGGCGGGTCATCTCACCATTTCAGCTGCGTGAGCCGCTAGAATTCGGCGATAAACAGTATGGTTGGGTTCTTGTCATCCGAGGGCGAGTAGATGATGCTCACAAGTTGGAGAGGACACGAGCAAAGGGACAGGTGNCAGGTGAGACGGAGATCATCGGGCGATTGCGTTTCGCATCGACGAATTGGGCCACACCGAAGCCTGATTTCGAAAAGAATGCCTGGTACGCGCTAGATTTGGACGGAATGCTGAAAAGTGGGCAGGAACAACTTCGCAAGCGCGGGGCCGGTANTAGCGCACCGTCGAAAGGTCTACCGTTCTTCGTTGAAGCCGAGAAAGCGGCAGCAGCTCCACCGGCGCCTCAGCCAAATCTCAAAAGTATCCATCTCAAAAATCGCCATCTTGAATATGCCATAACTTGGTGGGGGCTCGCATTCACGCTGATTGGGGTGTACATCGTTTTTGTTTTTGGGCGGCTTAAGGCTCGTATATCCAGTTGACTTTGCTTGTTGACTGCTTGGTCTTTCCACGAAATTCAACGTGGTTGTTAATAGTTTGCGTAGCCGAATGATCGCACCTCAACCGCTGCCTTGTTTGTCTGCTCTTTGACGGATAATGTGCCGTCGAAAANGAACCAATCTCTTTGAGCACAAACTCCAGAGGCATCTTGCAGTACATATCAACGAGAGGCGAAGCGCCGACGCTGGGCTTCGAAGACGTTTTGCTGGCCGGNCTGGCGAGCGACGGTGGTTTGTATGTGCCTGAGACTTGGCCGCAGTTGACGCCTGCGCAGATCGCGTCGTTCGCGGGCAAGCCCTACCATGAAGTGGCCATAGAAGTGATTTGGCCATTTATCGACGGTGAGATCGAGCGCAGCACGTTCGAGGCGATGGCCCAGGAGGCTTATCGCAGCTTTGGCCATCCAGCTGTAACGCCACTTGTGCAAGTTGCGGAAAATCGTTGGATCCTCGAACTCTTTCACGGTCCGACACTCGCCTTCAAAGACGTGGCAATGCAACTTTTGGCACGCATGATGGAGCATGTGCTCACCAAGCGAGATCTGAGGGCGACGATCGTTGGTGCTACTTCGGGTGATACCGGTGGTGCCGCCATTGAGGCCTTCCGGGGGCTTGANCGGGCGGATGTCTTCATCCTGTACCCCGCAGGCAGGGTTTCTGATGTCCAGCGTCGCATGATGACGACTTTGGATGATGCCAANATCCGTACCTTGGAGATCGANGGNACGTTCGANGATTGCCAGGCAATCGTGAAGGCGATGTTTGCCAATCCTNGATTTCGGGAAGCATCNAANTTATCAGGGGTCAATTCTATCAACTGGGCNCGGATCGTGCCGCAAATCGCATACTATTTTTATGCGGCTGCCAATCTTGGAGCACCCTATCGACCGGTTTCTTTCTCGGTACCAACAGGCAATTTTGGCGATATTTTTGCTGGCTATGCGGCCAAGCGCATGGGGCTGGCTGTCGATCGGCTGGTNATAGCATCGAATTCGAATGACATCCTGCCGCGCACAGTTGAATGCGGAGCTTACGAGAAGCGTGGCGTCACCGCGACAACATCCCCTTCAATGGATATTCAGGTNTCGTCTAATTTTGAGCGCTACTTGTTTGAGCTGCAGAACCGAGATGCAGCGACAATCCGAGGACAGATGGCATCGCTATCCCAATCCGGTCGGTTTGAGCTTGATGATCCAGACCGAGTGATTGCGAAGCAATTGGGGGCGTATGCTAGCTCAGAGCAAGAGGTTGCTGACTGCATTCGTAGCACGTCAGAGACGGCTGGATACATGTTGGAGCCNCATACGGCGTGCGGTGTGCTTGCNGCTGACAAATGCCTTGCNGACGATTTGAGTCCCGAAGTGGTTCTNGCAACGGCCCACCCTGCAAAGTTTGCCGAGGCGATGACGGAGATTGTCGGAGCGCCGNTCTCATTGCCACCGAGATTNAGTCGTTTGCTTACGGCTGAGGAACGGATGACGCCGCTTGGCAATGATGTCAAAGAGGTCGAAAACTACATTTTGCAGCATTCTCGCGCTGTAGCTTAAGGTTCTTGAATGACCCCACAANTGACACGCCTGGACAACGGACTTCGCGTCGTGACNCAGGATATGCCCCATCTNCACTCGGTTTCGCTCGGCGTCTGGGTTGGCGTNGGCGCACGTGATGAGCGTCCAGAAGAGCATGGCATCTGCCACCTCCTAGAACATATGGCATTCAAGGGTACGAANTCACGNTCAGCGCGGGAGATTGCCGAGGAAATCGAACAAGTTGGTGGTGATATGAATGCCGCCACGGGTTTGGAGATGACCGCCTATTACGTGCGTGTCCTTCGTGACGATGTTGAACTTGGCTTGGAAGTCCTGTCAGACATTGTACAAAACTCCACTTTTCTGAGCGATGAGCTGGAGATGGAAAAAGAGGTGATCTTGCAGGAGATCGCCGGGATCGATGATGTTCCAGACGAGATAGCCTACGATCTTCTTCTTGACGCTGCATATCCGGAGCAAAGCGTCGGCCGTCCCGTAATCGGCACGCCGGAGAGTGTGAAATCGATTGGCCGTTCAGAGCTTACAGCTCATCTCTCGAACCGATATAGCGCGGACTCGATGGTCATAGCTGCTGCGGGGGCCGTCGATCACAATGCTTTTGTCGATCATGTCAAATCGATGTTTGCCGGTCTGAAGTCTGGTAGAAGCACAGCAGATAGTTCCGCGAAGTTTGTTGGCGGAACCCGGGCGTCCAAACGGGGATTTGAGCAATGCCATCTTGTGGTTGGTTTTCCTGGTCCGTCCTATCGCGACGACAATTTTATGCTGTCACAAGTGTTTTCTGGGCTTTTGGGGGGCGGAATGTCCTCGCGACTGTTCCAAGAGGTGCGCGAGAATAGAGGTCTTTGCTATTCAATTTACTCGTCCGCCTGGGGCTTACGCGATGGTGGCATGTTCGGTATCCATGCTGCTACAGGGCGTGAAATGGTCAGCGAACTGGCCGAAGTGGTCGCTTTGGAACTGCGAAAATGCGCTTCTGGAGAACTCACTGACAAAGAAGTGCAGAGAGCCAAGACGCAGCTCAAAGCCGGGTTGCTTATGAGCCTTGAGAGTTCATCCGTTCGAGCCGAGCAGATGGCACGGCAATTACTATCGGTGGATCGTCTTATCTCTGCCGATGAACTCATTGCCAGAATCGACGAGGTTTCTTCCGACGGATTGTGTCAATTTGCCAGCCGACTGCTGGAATTTGGTCAACCGGCTATTGCGGTTGTTGGTGCGGGTGGACGCTCGCAAAAGCTGGCAGAACAAACGAGTGAATTGTTTGCGGCGTGAGCCGTGGCTGGTTCGTGATATCGTTCATCTTCTGAGGTGAAGTGAGCCTGTCGGGGTTTTTGTTGGAACATTTTTGGAACTGGGAGGCATGGCATTTCTTAGAACATCATTGTTGCAGGAAATCTGGCCTGTGGTGCGTGGTGAGCGCGTGACCTTGCGAGTTCCGCAAACCCACGATTACAGCGATTGGGCGGAGTTGCGCGCTGTTAGTCGTGAGCATCTGCGGCCATGGGAGCCAGAGTGGTCTCGCGATGAACTCACGCGAGCGGCTTATCGCAGAAGATTACGCTTTTACCACAAGGATATTCGTGAAGAAGTCGGCTACTCTTTCTTCATATTTCGCACACACGATAGCTGCCTCTTAGGTGGCCTTACACTGTCCAATATCCGTCGTGGCGTGACCCAAGCGGCGTCTATCGGTTATTGGATCGGTCAGCCACATGTCGGCCAGGGCTATATGACGGAGGCCGTACAGCAAGCATCACGCTTCGTGTTTGACGGCTTGAGTTTGCACCGCATAGAAGCTGCCTGTTTGCAGCACAACTATGCGTCGATGGCTGTTTTGGAGCGAAACGGCTTCCAGAAGGAGGGCCTCGCGAGGAAATACCTTAAAATCGACGGGTTATGGCAAGACCATATCTTGTTCGCATTGTTGCGCGAAGACATGTATAGGGAGGCGTTTCGCCAACGATGACTTCTGTCTGCAAATTGCTTGATCGTACTTGGTACGCGCTTGGCCTGGGGCTTGTGTTTGCGCTGTTTGCCATGCTTCAGGCAGCCTCTGCACAAGAACTTGAGGCGATCAAACTATCCGGCAACCAGGATGAAATAGCGATTGCGCCATTGTCTCTGGCAGTTGACGGCCAGGGTGACAATATCCGCGTCAATACGGCTGCCGACTCTGACGGTGTCCGGCGCCAAATGTCGGTTCAAGCGCGTGAGCACGGCAGCAATCCAAAGTGGCTGATCTTCGCACTGAAGAATGATACGGACAAACCGATCACGAGATGGTTGACCGCTGAGAAATACGACATCCTGGGGTCGGGAATTGTCTGGCCTGATTTGGACTCGGCGCGGGTGCGTTTTGTTACGCCGTCGGTTGGTTTTGTGCCGCAAAAGGTTGAGAACGAACGGGCTGACATCTTTCAGATAACAATCGAGCCAGGTCAGACCGTCACCTATGTGGCGGAGCTCATCGGTGAGCGTGCTGGGCGCGTCTTTCTATGGGAGCCGCTCGCGTACGAACTCAAGGTGCGAGATCGACGTCTATTCAACGGCATTATGTTGGGTATCACCGGTTTGCTTGGTGTCTTTTTGACCGCTGTCTTCGCTGCAAACCATAAGGCAATCTTTCCATCAGCAGCACTGGTTGCATGGTGCGTACTTGCTTACTTATGCGTCGACTTCGGTTTCTGGCACAAACTCTTACAATTGCAGGCAGAGGATAATGCTGTCTACAGGGCTGCAACGGAGGCGGCCATGTCTGCCAGTCTTGCGATATTCATGTTTACTTTTTTGCGCATTGGCGCGTGGCACGGTTTTATCCGCATGCTCGCGCTGGTATGGATTGTTGCTGCACTTGCGCTTGTTTTCGTCGCAGTTCTGGACCCACGGCTCGCATCTACATTCGCGCGCTTATCGTTCGGCGGCATCGGTGCTGTTGGTGCTGTGCTGACGCTCTTCCTGGCGCTGCGTGGTCAGGATCGTGCCCTTTCACTCATACCGACCTGGTTACTCTTCCTCGTTTGGTTGTTCGGGGCATCGGCGACGCTTGCCGGGCAATTGAATGGTGAGTTTGTCGTATCAAGCCTTGTCGCTGGTTTGACGCTGATTGTTGTCCTTCTTGGTTTCACTGTCACGCAATTCGCATTTGGTGCCATGGATACAAGGTATGGGACAAGTGCAAATGAGCAGAACTTGAGAGCGCTTGCCGTTGACGGTTCTGGTGCTGGAGTTTGGGAATGGCATGGTCGTCGAGATGAAGTGAAGCTCAGTCCAATCATCGAAGCTATACTCGGTTTGAACTCTGGAGAACTTTCGACAAAGGTCGATGATTTCCAGCGGCATATGCATCCAGCCGATCAGGAACGGTTCCGGCTCTTGTTGTGGTCGGTGCAAGAGCGTGGTGAGGGAACTATCCAGACGGATTTCCGCCTGCGTCATGCTGATAGCTCGTATCGTTGGTTCGAGTTGGATGCTGCAAGTGTGGCAACCGCCGATCGTAGATCATTGCGCTGCGTCGGGCTGATGCGCGATGTGACCGATGCCAAGCGGGCCCAACTACGGCTCATGCACGATGCTGTGCATGACAGCCTTACAAGCCTGCCAAATCGCGAGTTGTTTGTCGACCGTCTCAGTATGGCGATCAGTAGAGCACAGACTGAGCAGGACATTGTCCCGAAGGTCATCTTTATAGATATCGATAAATTTAAAAGCGTGAACTCAAGTTATGGCATTATCGTTGGCGATAGCTTGTTGCTAACAATCGCGAAGAGACTGCAGAGATACCTTACCCCACAGGATACCCTGGCACGGGTTGGTGGAGATCAGTTTGCGGTTCTGACAATTGCTGATTATCAGCCGGAAATACTGATGCAGATGGCCGATGATCTGCGGCAGTCCATTAAAAGCGCCATTCGCATCGCCGGTCATGATGTCGGGCTGACAGGTGCGGTTGGGGTCGCTGTCTGGGATGGTCAGGCGTCCAATGACAAAGAGGACAATGAGCTACTTAAGGAAGCTGAGATTGCGATGTATCGCGCTAAACGAAATGGCGCGGACCAGGTTGAAGTCTTCCGACCAGAGATGCGGAACGAGCGAGACGATCGTGTCGCTATCGAGAGTGAACTGCGTGACGCGATAGAACGCGAAGACATCAAAGTTCTCTTCCAACCAATTATCTATCTACCGCGTGAAGAGCTGGCCGGGTTTGAAGCCGTGGTTCGATGGGAGCATCCGAGGCTTGGATTGCTTAATCCCAGTGAGTATATTCCGGTTGCCGAGGAAAGCGATTTAATCGTTAAGCTTGGCAGTTATGTGCTGATGCGATCGGTAGAGCAGGCTGCCAAGTGGCAGAAGGAATTGCCTCGCACGGACAATCCCCTGTTTGTGAGCGTCAACGTTTCGAGCAAGCAGATTTTTCGTCAGGATTTGATCCAGGAGATCCGGCATATAGTTGGACGTGCGATCGTGCCTGATGGCGCATTGCGGCTTGAGATTACAGAAGCACTCGTCATGGAGAATCCGGAACAAGCGACGGAGATTCTCGATCTGTTGAAGTCTGCCGGTGCGCGGTTGGCACTTGATGATTTCGGTGCCGGTTATTCTTCACTGACTTACCTTGAGAGATTTCCATTCGATACGATTAAGGTTGATGGTGATCTCATGCAGGCCAGTGAGGACGATGGTCACGGCTCAGCGATCGTCAGATCGATCGTGGCACTCTCACATGAGCTTGGTAAGAAAGTTGTCGTCGAAGGTGTCGAGACACCAGAGGATGTCGGGTTCCTTCGCTCGATAGGATGCGAGTACGCGCAAGGCTTCTATTACGGTGAGCCGATGCCAGAGCGGGAAATTACTGACATTCTCCGCATTGTCCGTAAATCAGAGAGGCGGCTTCAGCGCCGCGGTTTCTTCAGAACCAAGCGCAAGGAAAATGGCGAGAACGAGGGCGTTGGCAGTACGCAGTGGCCTCCGCCAGGATCGCCGCGGCCGTCTCAAGAAAAGAAGGTGCGCGCGCTACCTCCAAAGCCGTCAGATCAAGCGGAAAAGGAACAACGATCAAATGGATTGCCGTCTGACGTGAATCAGGCAGCGCGTTCTTCTGAGCGCAAAACAGCTGGCAATGGTCATGCCGCTCCCCGGAAAGAGTCGCCACAATTTAAATCGGTCATCATGCGTCCGCGGCGGCGAGGGGAGCATCCGCAGGACCAGAGTGGATCTGTTGCGAACGCGCCGAGACATATGCCACCTCAGCAAAGACCTTCAGCGCAACCTCCAAGCCAGCCGATGGCTTCTTCAGAGCGCGATAGGTCAGCTGGCGCAGATCACCCCATGCGGCGGGATGTCAACGGTAATGGCACGCAAGCCACTCAGCCATCGACACCACCTGGCAATCGGAGCACTCATCCTTCGCCACCACTGAACGGAACGCATTCGAGTGGGAACGGGAAATTGCCACATGAGCAGCCTCACGACCATGATCGTCGAGCTGCAAATGGGAGCGTATCTGCTGGTCCGCCACCGCTACCTCATCAAAGCCCAAATGATGGTCCGCCTGAGTTGCCGACTTCTAGGTCCGGATCCCCAAATCAAGACCAAGGTTCAGGATTGCCGCCATTTCCTCCCCGAGAGGAGGTACCGACGCAGCCTAGACGACAACCAATGCCGGATCTCTCAAACTTGCCGCCAGGCATTGCGGCCAGCCTTGCCAAATTGGCTGGCGTAGAAGAAAAGTAGGCAGCTGACCAAGCTTTGGTTTTGATGTCGCGAGCGGGCAGCGGCTGTAACTAATGATTTCGACTTTGAAGTTGGTCAGGACGATCGGGCGCTAGAACAAGATCGTTCCAGATGGAATCACCGTTCGACTTGCTCACTTTGTTGGCCGGAACGTAAATCTTGCTCTACTCAATAAGTTTAGAGACCGTTTCACGTTTCAGTTGGATGCGCCAAGCGCTTCCATCTGAAACGATCGGGCACTAGGCGTGACCTGCCTCTGCGATCAACTGGGAGCTGGTTATGCCGAGTGTGCGCAGCGCTTCGTCGTATTTGTCTTCCAATTCAGGGCCAAAAACAATACTGGGACTGGCATCACAATAGAGCCAGCCGTTCTGCCGTATTTCGTTCTCAAGTTGTCCGGGCGACCAGCCTGCGTAGCCAAGCGCTACAATGCAGTTCTCGGGACCAGAGCCTTCCATAAGGGCTTTTAAAACATCTGGTGTGGATGTGAGTGAGAAGCCATCGTTCATTTGGACAGTTGATGATGCCTGAAAGTAATCAGGTGAATGCAGCACGAAACCACGTGAGTTCTCGACTGGCCCCCCGAAGTGCACGGTATGGGAGGGTGATGCTGCATCACTCGTCGTGTCTGTGTTTAGTTCGTCAATTTCGAGCTGTTCCAAGAGCTCGGAGAAGTCGATGCTCTTTGCTGCCTGGTTCACGATCAGACCCATAGCCCCATCTTTCGAATGAGCGCAGATGTAGACGACAGATCGCGCAAAGCATCCTTCCGCGATTGATGGCATAGAAATAAGAAGTTTACCTTCGAGGTTGTCTTCTAGCCGGGCAATGGTTGTGTTTGACGAAACTTCCATACGTTCAGAATAACTGCACCGTGAAGCAATTGTGAAGCTGTAAAGCGGACTTTGTGAGCTGTTTTGATAATAAGTTAGTCTAAGTGGGCTTTAAGAGGCGGCCCATGACAGCCGAATGTTGTCAAGGCTGAGTGCTCATTGCTTTATACGGCTTTGATGTCCTTGGAACTGGGTTCTAGTTGATCGGGCTTTGCGAATTCGGTCCCTCAAATTACGGGAGTTAGATGTGCGGCAGAAACTCGGTTTGTGTGCTTTAGCTTTGGTTCTGGTATGGCCAGGCGCAGCATCGGCAATGCAGACAGCTACGAATTGGTCGGTTGGGCATAAATCCCAGACCCGTCTGATTGTCGGCTCGATGCCCGGTGAGCAAGGTGAAGCGGTTTACTATGCTGGTCTTGAGATCAAGATGGAGCCTGGCTGGAAAACCTATTGGCGACAACCGGGCGATGATGGTGGTATTCCGCCATACTTCAACTGGTCGAAGTCTATCAACTTGAAGGATACCAACGTTCTGTTTCCAGCACCCAAGAGGTTCATTGAATCAACGGGGGAATCGATTGGCTACAAGATGCATGTTGTGTTGCCAGTGAAAATCGAGGCGATGAACGCTTCGCAGAAGCTTGGGCTGGCAGTTCAGTTTGAGTACGGTGTTTGTCGTGAGATTTGCATTCCAGCACAGGCCAAATTGGCTTTGGAGGTTGATCTCCAGCAGCTGCGTCAGATGCCACCGCAGCTCGCCAGGGCAATCGATCAGGTGCCGAGAAGCGTTAAGCATGCGGGCTCAAGCTTACCAAAGTTGCTCAAGGTTCAAGCTAATTATGATGGATCAAAGCCTACCCTGAAGTTTCGCGGTTCGTTTTCGGGCGACTTAAACCAAGCTGATCTTTTTGTTGATGCCGGCCGACGCATTTACCTGCCTATCACCAAGAAGACAGGCAACAATGGTGGTGTAGAGATAGACTTCGAGATCGATCTTGCAAAGGGCGTGGAAATTGCCGCTGTGAAGGGTAAATCTGTCCTTGTCACCCTGGTAAGCGACGCTGGAAGTGTGGATGTGGTACATACTCTGCCAAAGTGAGATGCAATCAAAACTCTCTATTAATCGAGTGATGGACTGCGACCCGAACTGTCGCTAGGTTGCCCGCGTACGGCGCTTCAGCTGTGAACATGATTTAGACGTGTGAGAGAGGACGACGATGGCTATCCAAGTCGGTGATAAACTACCGGAAACGACATTTACTGTAATGGGTGCTGAAGGCCCAGAACCCAAAAGCACCAATGATCTATTTGGTGGGAAGAAAGTAGTTCTGTTTGCTGTGCCTGGCGCATATACGCCGACGTGCTCGAAGGGGCATATGCCGGGATTTGTTCAGAATGTAGACGGCCTTAAGGGCAAGGGCGTAGATGCTGTTGCCTGCACGTCGGTCAATGATGTCTTTGTTATGGATGCCTGGGCAAAAGACAGTGGCGCGACTGGCAATATCGACATGTTGGCTGACGGAAGTGCAGACTTTGCAAAGGCTGTCGGATTAGAAATCGATCTGACTGCGCGCGGTTTAGGTGTGCGCTCGCAGCGTTATTCAATGCTGGTCGAGGACGGTGTTGTGACAAAGCTCAATGTCGAAGAAGCTCCACCAAACCATGACGTTTCGAGTGCAGTCACGATGCTTTCTCAGCTAGGCTGATCTCGATAGACGAGATGTCTGATACGGTCCTGCATCGCTGCTGATCGATGCAGGGCTTTTTTAATGCGAGTGGTCATGTTGTGTTGTCGAGGGAACTGGAATGCCGTTGCGATCTAGCTTGATCTTTTGTCTGGCTGCCATGAGCGTCGTCGTGAGCAGCGCGGTTGCAGCCAACGAAATGCAATTCTTAGTCAAGAAGGTGGACGCTAGTAGTTTTCCCTCAGCGATCGTTGCGGAGAAACGGTCTACTGCGACGACCTGACTACCAGATGGTTTAGTTGCAACATTCGAAGGCACGGGTGATATCGCTACGGCATGGTACACGCGACCGACCGAGCGCTACCGGCATGCCATTCTCGGTGATGGCATCGAAGCCGGTGGCCTGATGATCAAGTTAGCCTCCGGCAAAACGATGGAAATGGTTCTGCCAAAAGCGACTGTGTTTGAGGATCGTTACCCGCGCCTGGTTGATTTGGACAACGATGGCAAGGTTGATGTTGTGACGATACTTGCTGCTCTTGCTGGCGGCGGATCTGTGACCGTCTTTACGCTTGGAAAGAGTGAGCTCGAGTTGAAAGGCAGTACAGGATTTATTGGTCGGCTCAACCGATGGCTGAATGTAGCTGGTATCGCAGACTATCGTGGCTCGGGCAGTAAGCAGATTGCATTCGTCAAGACACCCCATATTGGCGGAACGCTGTATTTCTACGAAATGATTGGTAACAAGCTGAAGCGGGTGGCGGGTTTTCACGGTTTCTCCAACCACGTAATTGGCTCACCAGAGATGCGATTGTCGGCCACCGTTGATGTTAACGGTGATGGGCGCCCAGATTTGGCAGTGCCGTCAGCCAACCGGCGGAAGCTCCGGGTCGTTGGATTTCAGGGCAAGGAGCTTGTTGAGTTCGGCAGTGCCAAGCTGCTGGCTCGTGTCGACAAAGCAATTGCGCTTAATTTAAAGGACGGACGCGTCAGCTTCGTAGTAGGGCTTGATAATGGCGGCGTTTACGAGGTTTCACCGCGCTAACCTGATATTGCGCGCAGTTCGCTTGAGCTTTTGTGGTTGCTCGCGCATCATGGGGCAGATCTTTAATTTGGCCGCGGTCTGTTGAAATGCACCGGGCTGACACGCGGGAAGTTGCCTTGTGACTGATACAACTCTGAAGCCAATCGTCGATTGTTTGCAGTATGCAAAGTGGTCGAAGAAGATCTTTGAGGAGATGCGCGAAGGCGGTGTGCATGCGGTGCATGTCACCATCGCGTATCATGAAACGTTCCGCGAGATGGTCCTCAACATCGAGGCGTTTAACCGGTGGTTTGAGCATTATCCAGACCTGATATTCATGGGGCGTTCTGGCGATGATATTCGCAAGGCCGTCCGCGAAAATAGGACCGCCATTTTCTTTGGCTTTCAGAATCCGTCCGCGATCGAAGATGACACTGGTCTGATTGAGATCTGTCACACGCTGGGCGCTCGCTTCATGCAGCTGAGTTACAATAACCAATCGCTTCTCGCCACGGGATGCTACGAGACTGAAGATCCAGGCATTACACGGTTCGGAAAGCAAGCGATTGCCGAGATGAACCGGGTCGGAATGGTCATTGACATGAGTCATTCGGCTGAACGTTCCACCCTGGAGGCGATCGAATTGTCGTCACGCCCGATTACGATCACACACGCTAATCCTCACTGGTGGCACCCTGCGTTACGCAATAAGTCTGATACGGTTCTCAAGGCTTTGACGGAAGCCGGCGGGATGCTTGGGTTTTCTATTTATCCTCATCACCTTAAAGGCGGTACGGACTGTACGCTTCAGGATTTCTGTCAGATGATTGCGGAGACGGCTGAAAGGTATGGCGTCAAGCACCTCGGGATCGGTACTGACCTGTGTCAGGATCAACCCGATAGCATAGTGACTTGGATGCGCAATGGACGCTGGGCCAAGGAAATGGACTTTGGCGAGGGCTCCGCAGATAATCCAGGATTCCCACCACAGCCAAGTTGGTTTGAAGGCAACCTCCATTTTAAGAACATTGCCGGCGGATTGAGTGAAGTTGGTTTTGCTGAGAACGAAGTAGATGCGATCATGGGGGGAAACTGGCTTCGCTTTTATGATGCTTCGTTCGGGCCTCAGGTTGCATGATGGATGATGTCGCGACAGTTGCCGGACACGATCACGGTCCTCTCCACCCTCAGGTATCCTTGAGATCGCCTGATACAGTCATGCGCTTGGATCGGATGGGGGCATTCTTCCCAACTCGGTTGAGCTTTATGCGCGTCTTGCTGCGGCGATTGTCCCATGAAGAATCTGTTGTGCGCCGGGTTGTGTGGGAGATGGACGACAACGGCTATGGGCATGCTGTTTATAGCGTCGATCTTGGAGGGCATACCTACAGTCTTGTGGCATTTGCGTTGCCGCTGTCAGAGGACCAAAGAACTGATCGGGTCATTGCCGAAGCCTGGGATAGTTCGTTCGTCTTGTTCGACGGAGTGCCGGATGCGACTGATATCGTGCGGCTACAAGCGAATGCACCTATGCAAGAGGCTGGTCGGTTCGATGGCCGTGACTTGATCCTAAGTCGGGCTAACAAATCCGTTCGTTTGTTCAATCATGTCGTGGAGGCTTTGGCGACCGGTCGGCAACCTGATTCTGAAATGCTTGGCACTATTGGTTATCTCATGCGTACAACCGCTGTTTATGGCAACGGTAAGTTTGGTATCGCTGATCGCCAAGCCATCTCAGGGCGACCTGGTCTAACTGAGCCTTTCCAAGCTGAGATGCTGATTGTTTGGCTGATCCGAGGTTTTACGATTGATCTTGTTGAACATATCGCTCGTGCAAGATGTCCTGTAATGTTCGTTCCGATGGAGCGAATTCTAAAGAGGCACATAGGCGTTGGGAATGCCACCGGTTTAGGGATGGCTCCTTTTTTGGTGAGCCATCCCATTCTGCTCAATAACTGGATGATGGTAAGGGAAACCGCCCTTGCCCGCGTTCGCGCAATCGACGAGATAGGCCAACCTAAGATTGACGCTGCCATCAGGCTGATTTCTCGTGTTACGCGACACCTCCGGCAATGGAATGTCGAGGACGAGCGACAGATGCAGCGGATTTCGCTGCTGAGGGATGAGTGGCAAGAGTTTTCTTCAGCTCTCACTCATGAACAATTTAGTAAGAGCGATGCATGGGAGGAGATCTTTCAAGCTTCTCAAGTGTACTCGTTGGAGTGCCAGGAGCTCGTTGTTGCATTGATGTTGGAAGTCAATGGAGACCTTGTAGATGGCCTAACCGATTGCTTGTCCAGCGAGATCGTGCCGAGACTTGAGCCGGCCATGCAGCTGGCTGAACTGAAGCGTGTGCTTGCCCAGGCGTTTGATTGGGCACTACGCTTCGACTTTGAACAAGAAAGCGAATTACACCAATTCTGGTATGTATCTGAGGAAAAGTTGGAACCGCGCCTTGGTGAACGATTTGAAGAACCGGGTAGTGAACGAGAGTCACCGCTTGATATAGCGCGGCAAGCACAAGCTCTTAACGACGACCTTGATGGCGCCGACGATTGTGAATGTGTTGCCAGTTTCGTAATGCGTCATCCGCAGCACCGACACATTGTTCGGCGTGTTCAAGTCGCTGATCGATATCCTTACTCCGAGATTCGTGAAAATCTTTTAGCGAACTCGTGCCTTCCGATTGATATGCTGCGCTGTAAACTCTCCTTTTTCGGTGCTTCGAAGTTTGATCCTAAGTCAGATCTTTGGACGCGTATCACGATGTATCAAGGGGCACCATTGTTGGATGAGTTGGACAAGCCAATCGTCGATGATTGGTGGCTGCCAACGCTAGAGATCGATTGAGATGCAAGGCTCGCTCAATGAGATTGAGATGACCTTGCTCAAAGCCGCGCGAGGTGCCGGGCGGTCCATGGGGGTTGCCGAGGACCTGGCGCGTGCCGGTGTTTGGCTTTGCCGACTAGGATGTGATGGCGTTTCCGTTGCCATCGACACTTTGGAGGCTCCGGTGCAGAAAGAGCCTGCGATTGAGTTTGCCGGACGAGAGAGCCATTTGCGTGAAGGAGAAGCAATGCAAGTGGTGCTTGCTCTCATAGATTTTGCGCTTTCGGAGCAGGATAACGTTGTCCGCTTGCCAGTGGGTTTGCCGGTGCCTCTGATACTTATTGGTGCTGCAGGACAGTTCTCTTCGCAGTATGGATTGAGTTTTTCTGTCGTCTTCGAAAAGGCAGCCGACGTTTTGATTTCTCCCGATGGCGTGTCGGTCATGCCGACGGATTTGCCAACGGGGACTGCTGTCAGCATTCGAACGCTCTCAACTGTAGGGGATGCCTCACCCCATAAATTAAGCACTAATCGACCGATAATTGATGCAGTTAGCTGGAATAGAGCTGAGACATTGACAGCGTTGACCTACGTCCCAGCCAGTGAACAGTCTCGCATCGGTGGTGCCGGTGCAGGCCTCACCGACAATGATTGACGACAGTCGCGCTTGCTGTTTCGCTAACTGATCTTTTCGATGGCGAGGTAGCAATGGACGTAATCCATTGCATGGCCATCGGGGTTTTCGGCGACAAGGTCTTCGTAACGTTGGTAGAACAAGTCTACAATGGCCGAACGCTCGTCGTTTCGTCGGCTTGCGTCTAGCGCATTGGCAAAAACAGTCTCGCTCCATGAGCGTAAAGTCGGAATGTAGGAAACCGCGAATTCACGCGCGCTCATTGCACCATTGGATTGATCAAATGCTGCTCGGTATGGGCAACCAACGACACCAGTGTGCGCCGAAATGAGGCGTAAACCCGAGCTATAGACGGCGGAGCTGGTATCAACGAGCGGAGCTGAGAATTCCTCTTTCGTCCGATAGAACTGGGAGAAGCTTGCGTTGATGTACTCGGCCTCCGAAATTTTGCCTTCGGTTGCGAGTTGTTTCCAGAGCATGTCGAACGTATCGAACATGTCGGCGCCACCTGTGCCTCCCAAATATCGACCTTGTTCGTCTTTACCGAAATTCATGAATACGAGACGTCCACCGGGTGCGAGTTCATTACTCCGTGCGAGTAGGATGTTCTCCCAATCTTTAGCGGCACGTGCAGCGTAGGCTTCGAGTGTTGCTCCGCTTGTGCCAACCATATGGACATGATCCGGGATCTCGCAGGGTTTTTCAGAGATGTAGTGCATGGCGGTTGCGGAAAAGCCGAGATCAAGACTGCGATCCGGCATGAGCTGATTGTGGAACCCGATACCACAGGCGTGTACGAAGACGCCGTCGAACTCTTTGTAGTAGGTGTTTTCATCATTGCCTTCCAATCCCTGCATTGATTTGAACAAGGTCGAAAAGTCATTGCTTGCAAGATCGGTATAGGTGACGACGATTTGTCGTTCAGGGAATTTGCTGCGCATTGCTGCAACTGAAGCGCGTATAGACTTCTTGGAGGTTCCGCCGTCTGCCGCACCGAAGTCAGCAATGTTGAGCGCGCGATCGGTTGAGGGTTCGGGGAGGGCGGCAATTGCATCCATCAGCATGCCGCTTGCATTATCGATAACGTCTTTCGCACCTCGTGTGCTTTCACTGTAGTAGCCGCCGCTTTTCATTGAGGTCGTTGCGGCTGTTTTGCTGGTCATCGTCATTGAATACTGCCCCATCATTGTCGTTCTCGGATCGGAGTGTATCCAAGCTCGCTGGTCAGGACTAGTGAGGATGTAACTCATGCGTTATCGTAGCTAGGTGAAATCAGCAATGAAGTGGATTGGTATCAGCGGCATGAGTGAGCTTTGGAGCCTGGAGGCGAGTGAGGTTGCGGCACGGGTCCGTAGTAGAGAGGTTTCGGCTCTCGAAGTTTGCGATGCTGCGCTATCGCGAATTGATGCCGTTAATCCTGATATCAATGCGATTGTTCACCGAACGGACGATGAAGCGAGAGCAGCAGCGAAGGCTGTTGATGAAGCCATTGCTAAAGGCGACGAGGCGGGGCCGCTTGCGGGAGTCCCAGTAACCATTAAAGTCAATACCGATCAGGCAGGTTACGCCAACACGAACGGACTCCGTTTGCAGGAGAACCTGATTGCGGACCAGGACAGTCCTGTCGTCTCCAACTTACGTCAATCCGGTGCAGTGATTGTCGGTCGGACCAATACTCCCGCATTTTCACTCCGCTGGTTTACACGCAACGGCCTGCACGGTCATACGCGGAACCCGTTGAATATGAGCCTGACGCCTGGTGGCTCATCCGGAGGTGCTGCGGCGGCTGTTGCAAGTGGGATGTGCGCGATTGGTCATGGAACTGATATCGGTGGCTCGATCCGCTATCCGGCATATGCGTGTGGCCTGCAGGGCCTGCGTCCGACGTTGGGGCGGATAGCAGCTGCCAACTTCACGGCACCTGATCGCCATATTGGAGCTCAGTTAATGGCTGTCTCAGGTCCGATTACGCGCTCGGTGGCCGACCTGAGATTGGGTCTCGCAGCGATGTCTCAAAAAGATTTGCGAGATCCTTGGTGGACGCCAGCTGAGATGGATGGTCGGGAATTTCCGAAGCGTGCAGCACTTACCGTATCACCAGAGGGGTTGAGAGTTGATCCACGCGTAGAGTCTGCGCTCAGAGAGGCGGCAGCGCGTTTGGCTGATGCAGGGTGGGAAATTGTCGAAACCGATTGTCCCTCATTTCGCGAACCGGCTCGATTGCAGGCACAGCTCTGGTTGGCGGAATTTCGGCGGACGGGGGCGAAGGCTATCGAAGAAGAAGCCGATCCGGATTCAAGTTTTGTCTATGCACAGATGGAGCGGCTGTGTCCGGCACCTGGGCTAGATGAGTTCATGGACGCTTTGCAAAAGCGGGTAACGTTGTTGCGGGAATGGAGCCTGTTCCTCGATGACTATCCGGTGCTGATCTGTCCGGTATCTGGAGAGGTCCCGTTTCCTGATCTTGATGACGTGGTTTCACCTGACCGATTTGATGAGATCATGGAGGCGCAGCTCACCCAAGTTGGATTGCCTCTCATGAGCCTACCGGGATTATCTGTGTTCACAGGAATGGAAGACGGCATTCCTGTTGGTGCTCAGCTGATTGGTGGACGTTACAAAGAAGATGTCCTTCTGCAGGCTGCAGCTGAAATCGAAGCGCGCAGTCCGAAGATTCAAATCGCGACACCGGCTGCTTAACTGACGGTCCATTTTAACTGACGGTCCATTCCCCTCCTATCTCAACTAGAGAAGTGCAACGCAATGATTGTGAATATTCGAACCTATACCCTGCTGCCACGCAAGATGCCGACCTACCTCAAGTTATTCGAGGAATATGGGTTGCCTGCTATGCAGCGCCACGGTCTCGATTTGATGGGCTATTACACAAGCGTTGTCGGACCACAGAANCAGGTNGTTCACTTGTGGCGCTTCGATAGCCTTGCAGATATGGAGCAGAAGAGGGCTGCGCGTGATGCAGATCCAGGTTGGCAAGAGTTTCTCTCAAAAACCGACGGGCTTGTTTTGATGCAAGAAGACAAGGTGATGAAGCCGTCGTCATTCTCGCCAGGCGCCTGATAGTCAGAGAGACGATGCCTACTCTGACTTGTCAGCGAATGCTTTGAATATGTTCAGTGTCTCTTTGCTGACATGGTGCTCAATACCTTCTGCGTCGGACTCGGCCGTCTCGGGAGAAACACCGAGTGCGATCAAGAACTCGCGCACGACGTGATGTCGATCCCTGGCCATATCGGCCATTTTTCGTCCTTCATCCGTCAGGAAGATTGACCGATAAGGCTTGCTGGTTACGAGGCCGTCGCGCTGTAAGCGCTGAATCGTGTTGTTGACTGTGGGTTTCGAAACTCCGAGCCATTCGGCAAGATCAACTGCACGGGCTTCACCAGTCTCGTCAATGAGCTTGGCGATAAGCTCAACGTAATCCTCAGCAACCTCTGTCTGATGCGCATCGCGCACGCGCTGAAACCGTGCAGCGTGGCTCTGTGCCTCGCTGTCTATCGGTCGGCGATCGAGTGCGTCGTGGTCGGTCATCATAGCTCCGAATCCAACAGTGAGGAACTGTTTAGCGGAAGAATCCAGTTTGACAAAGTTAGCACTTGCTAATTCTTGGTGATATTGCTACATATTGAAGTGTAGTCACTTATAATTTTTCTAGGCTACTCGAAGTAGCTTGTGGTGTGTGTTTATGGTGATGACTGGGAAACAAGCCGTCTGGCAATTTTGCGGGATCTTCGAAATACCGCGTAAAGTGCTGTCTTTTTTCATCATACTTGTTTGCTGTTTGGGCTTTATTACTACTCCTATGGTTGCCGCCAAGCAGCTCAACGTTGTCGCCACAACTGGAATGATTGCCGATGCAGCGCGCGCTGTGGGTGGAGATCTCGTTAAGGTTAGGGCTCTGATGGGGCCAGGTGTTGATCCCCACGCCTATCGCCAGACACGCAGTGATATCGTTGCACTGACGCGTGCTGATCTCGTGCTTTGGCATGGCCTTTATCTGGAAGCACAGATGGAGAATTTTCTGCGCAAGTTATCGAAGCAACGGAAGGTCGTTGCGGTTGGGGATCAGCTGTCCAAAGACAACCTTCTGGCCCACGATGACTACAAGGATAAGTTTGATCCGCACGTTTGGATGGAGCCAGAATTATGGGGGGATGTCGTTGCTCAAATCCAAATGGCTCTCACTAACGTTAACCCTGAAGGCAAAGGTCAGTTTGCTACGAATGCAGCAAGGCACCTTGAGGCGGTCAACAAGCTTGGTCGTTATGCAAAGCAGGTTCTGGCTACCGTGCCAAAAGAAAGTCGTGTGCTGCTGACGGCGCATGATGCGTTCAATTATTTTGGTCGCGCTTACGCTTTTGAGGTTGTCGGCATCCAAGGCATTTCTACTGAGAGTGAAGCTGGACTGAAGCGGATCCGCGAACTTGTCGATCTGTTGGTTCAGAAAAAGATCGGTGCGGTGTTTGTCGAGTCCTCGGTCTCTGATCGCAATGTTCGCGCACTGATCGAGGGGGCTGCAGCTCGTGAGCACAAAGTGATAATTGGTGGCGAACTGTTCTCCGACGCTATGGGGCTGGATGGAAGTTACGAGGGAACGTATATTGGAATGATTGATCACAACGTCACGACCATGGCTCGAGCTTTGGGTGGCGATGCTCCAGAAAGAGGCATGGCAGGTCGGCTGTCCGCGGGGAAATGAAAGTAAGTTCGATGTTGGAAAAGTCCGTTCGACTAGCAGCAAGAGAAGGTCAGACCCTTACGGCGGATGCGCAAGATGCTGCCGCACTTTCGGTCCACGGCCTGACTGTATCTTATGGCGAGAAGCCTGCTGTATTCTCGGTTGATGGAACTTTTCCTGCTGGAGAAATGATCGCCATTGTTGGACCAAACGGAGCCGGCAAGTCGACTCTGCTCAAAGCAGTACTTGGAATTGTAAAGCCGTTATCCGGACGTGTTTCTGTATTTGGTACGCCGTTATCCAAGGCACGGCACCGATTGGCTTACGTTCCGCAACGTGCCAGTGTTGACTGGGATTTCCCGACACGTGTTATCGATGTCGTGATGATGGGGCTCTATCGTGATCTTGGCTTGCTTCGATTGGTAAGATCACATCATCGGGAAAAAGCATTGCGTGCGCTCGACCGTGTCGGGATGGCGGATTTCGCAGATCGTCAGATAGGACAATTATCTGGCGGACAACAGCAACGGGTTTTCTTGGCGCGTTCGTTGGCGCAAGATGCTGATCTATATCTTTTAGATGAACCTTTTTCCGGCGTTGATGCGGCGACGGAACGCGCAATTGTTGATGTACTAAAGCAATTGCGTGGTGAGCAACGCACCGTTGTTTGTGTTCATCACGATTTGTCGACTGTCGATGACTACTTTGATCGTGTGCTTCTGATCAATGTGCGCAAGATTGCCGAGGGATCAGTTGGTTCCGTGTTTACCGAGCAAAATCTGCAAGCGACTTATGGAGGGCGTTTGGCCACCGCCCAAATGGACAAGTTGCGAGCCTCATCCGGTTGATCTGACATCTTATGACTCCGCTATTTGAAGCGCTGATGTTCCAGGCTGGCTATAATGCAGCTTTGGTGGCGGTTGGGGCGACGCTTTTAGGAATTGCAGCTGGTGCGACCGGTACGTTCCTATTCTTGCGCAAACGAGCGTTGGTTAGTGATGCCGTTGCCCATGCCACCCTTCCAGGCATTGGATTGGCATTCCTCATAATGGTTGCGCTGGGTTTGGATGGTCGAAATCTAATCGTTCTCATGCTCGGTGCATTAGTGACAGCGGTCGTGGGTTTCTTCCTTGTTGAATGGATATCGCGGCGTACACGCTTGGCGGAAGATGCAGCTATCGGAGCTGTGCTGTCAGTGTTTTTTGGATTTGGGGTTGTTCTTCTCACTGTCATCCAGACACTCTCTGCTGGCCGCCAGGCGGGGCTTGAAGGATTTTTGCTGGGCTCCACCGCCGGGATGCTTTTTCAGGATGCTCTTGTGATCCTTGTTGGTGGATTGATTGCTGTGACCATGGTGGTTTTGCTTCGGCGTCCGATGACTTTGGTCTCGTTTGATCCGGAATACGCCCAGTCATATGGGCTGAATGTGAGGACACTGGATCTTGTAATTATGGGGCTGGTGACTGCAGTCACTGTGATCGGCCTGAAAGTCGTCGGCCTTATTCTCATTGTTGCTTTGTTGATCATTCCGGCTGTTGCAGCCCGTTTCTGGACCAATCGAACCGATAGGGTTGTTTTAGTAGCAGCAGTGATTGGTGGAGCTTCGGTATCGGCGCCAGATGCAAGTTTGATCGAAGACAACCTCGCTGCTGCGACCTTGGATGCCCATGGGCGCCGACTGTTCCTTTTGCTGCCCAACCAGTTGATGGTTGTAGGACTTTCAATGAGAAGAATAAGTAACTTAACAAAAGTAGTTTA
>NZGY01000079.1 GCA_002689605.1 Filomicrobium sp. | reverse complement strand
TCCTCCACCGTCAACATCGCCCCCTCCCGATTGAGGGGGACACCATGAACGGTAGGTCAGATTCGATCTGCCGGTGACACTAGGACTGAAGTTGATCCGTGATGCTGGTGTGGCCCGAATCTATCGACTGACTGAAACGTCAAATGTCGGGGTTTGCGAAGCTCTGGATTGGCGTGTGGTAGAACCTCGCGGCAGTATGCTCACACTTGTCACAGATGATGTCGACAAGTGGTTTGCTCACCTAAAAGGTGCGGCCGTGCCTTATCGCAGCGAACCAGAGCGGATCGCAAAGTTCGGCATCTATGCGCTTCTCGTGGAAGATCCCAATGGCTACTTGATCGAGTTCCAGCAATTCCTGGATTAGGTAGACGCAACGGAATGGTGCATGTAGGGGGCAGTATCGCCCCCCTACATGAACTGGACTTGAATCATCGCTTCGATACGCCTGCCTCGATCAACAGGCGCTCGATAACCTCGTAGGATTGCGCCCCAACGACCCCGCGTTGTCCAGCAACGAAGGTTGGTACGCCAGTGACCCCATAGCGACGTGACTTCTCCCAATCAGCATCGACGGCGTCTTTAAAGGAACGCTGAGCCAGCACCTCCGTGGCTTCGTCCTGAGACAAACCTACGGACGCGACAAGATCGAGGAGCACTTTGGTGTCATGCAAGTTACGGTTATCTACAAAGTAGGCCTTGTACAAAGTATCATGAATGGACTCACCGCCAGGCTGCGTTTCGGCCCAGACACCGAGCTCCTGTGCCAACCGACTATTGTAGGTTTGGGTGCGCGTACCATAGGGCAGCCCTTCGGCCTCCATAAGAGCCTTCATTTGCGCATTCTTGGCCGCAATCGCATCTGGACCCGAGCCGAATAGATCCTCGAGTGTACGACCTTCAACAGGTGTATCGGGATGTAAAGGGAAGTGAACGTACTTTGGTACAATACGATAGACCTTGGCGAGCTTTTCAACACGCACGGTACTGAGATAGCACCAAGGTCAGACGTAGTCGCTGAAGACCTCAAGAATGGTCAAGTCATCAGACATGTTTGTATCTCCTGCATTAACGTTCGAGCGTCGCATGGATCGCTAACGTGGGCAAATGAACAGGTCCGAAAAGTTAAACGAGAACTAGTGCGAGCAGTTAGTTTCGAATTGAGCCAGCAGTACTGACAGATCGTTCGGCACCTCATACACGTCGTGAGTTCCCTTGCTGTCAGCTGTCACCAGAGCTCCGGCTAATTCGGTCGTTAGTAGCAATGATCTCACTTGTATCGTTGCGGAGCCGACTTTGGAGAAGAGATTTGCGGTCGCCTCGTTGTGCTGTGTTTTCAGCTCAGTTAGAACTGCGCCAATACCGTCTCCGCGGGCTTTGCCCAACGCCTCTAGTTTTGTCCAAAGCGATAGAAATTCGTCTCCGTCGGCTGCTGCCTCGGCATCGATTGCTGCGTCAATGCCATGAGCGCGCGCTTGATTGGCAATCTGCAACTGCCGTTTGGTACTCATTTTGATTTGTCGGATTCTCTCGATATCGATCCCAACTGGTCCGTCAGCTGCGATCGCAACAGCAATATGGTCACCGCTATGGCTGATGCTAAACGATGGCCCGTCTGGGTCGAGCAAGAAGGGCCGCCCAGCTGCTGCAGCCTCAATTGGGCAAAGAACTAGATCTTTGTCGCCATAACGCGACAACGCAAAGCGGAGAATAATGCGTGTCCGGCGGCTTTCATCGCTTCGCCCTTCGATGTCCTGCGCTGAGAGCACCCCAGTCTCCTGGGCGAATTGATCGAGCGAAGCTCCAGCAGTCCTTGTGTCGACCCACCAGACTTCTGTACTGCCCGGCTTCGAAGTATTGGTCATAGGCATTAGCTTGCAGATATCGCTACTTCTTTGGCTAAGTAGGTTCGAGCTGCCGTAGCCACGCGTTGGGCAAGCACGAATTCTACCATCAGGAAGCTCGCGCAGTTCGCATTGTATGGTCGGACTGCCCCGTACCCTTCACAGTTACGAGTATAGCTCTGCATTGTTCTAATTCGTCGAGCATCTTTTGGAGCAATTGACGATCAACCTGTTGAGCTACCGCTTTCGAGTTTCCGCGCTGTTTCAAACCGGACCGCGCGGTTTTGCGGGCTTTTGCGGACTTTTCTTTCGTTGCTGGAGCCGCGACGTCGTCAGAAAATTGCCCGAACGATTTCGCGTAGTCTGCGCCCTGCTCTTTAAGGATCTTTTGCACACCCTTGATCGTATAACCTTCTGCATGCAGCAACTCGCGAATGCCGCTCAAAAGTGCCATATCTTCAGGACGATAGTAGCGGCGCCCGCCACCACGCTTCATCGGTTTGATTTGCGGAAACTTCAGTTCCCAGAAGCGAAGTACATGCTTTGGAACATCGAGCTCTTCAGCGACTTCACTAATGGTTCGGAAAGCATCTGCTGACTTGCGCATCGTGCGGCCTCTATCATTGAGCTTGACGGGTCGGCGAGCTTATTTGCTGCTCGATCAATGACCTGTTGATGCTTTCCTCATAGCGGGCTCTCACTTGCTCATCAACAACTCGTCAGCATTTGGACAGAGTTTTGCAGAACCTTTATTCTGCAGCTTTCCGGCGAACCAAGCCGATATTGATCTGATCTTTCATTATGTTACTGGGCCGAAAGACCAATACACGGCGTGGTGTAATTGGAACTTCCTCCCCAGTTTTCGGATTGCGCCCAATGCGCTCCCCCTTCTCTCGGATTCCGAAAGAACCGAAAGACGACAGCTTTACGGATTCTCCGCTAGCCAAAGTGGTGGAAATCTCGCTGAGAACCAACTCAACAAGTTCTTGTGATTCATTGCGTGGCAGGCCGACTTTTTCTACGACAGCTTCTGCCAAGTCCGCCCGCGTAAGAGTTTTATTTGCCATGGCCCTGCGCCTCCCCAGTTCCAGGTTGCGCGATGCTAGCCATGTCATTGGTTCCGGTCAATCGAAAGAATCACCCAACCGGCTGAAAAAGAAGAGATTTTGTCCATGCATGACCGAAACTGATGCTACGAAAGTCGGATTTTTCAGCAAACTGCCCTGAGCAGCAGAGAGGACGGTAGAAGATTACCAGCGGACGAGTGCCGCACCCCAAGTAAATCCGCCACCCATCGCTTCCATCAAAACCAGGTCGCCTTCTGATATTTTTTGCTCTGCCAACGCCTGATTAAGCGCTAGCGGAATCGAGGCAGCGGATGTGTTTCCGTGATTTTCCAATGTCTTGATCACACGTTCCGGCGAGATACTCAGTTTCTTCGCGATCCCATCCAAGATTCTCGCGTTGGCCTGATGAGGCACAAATAGATCAATTTCGGACGCGGCATAACCGGTCATGACAAGCGTTTCTTCGATAACACCAGAGATCTTTTGCACCGCATGGCGGAAGACTTCGCGCCCATTCATGCGCAAATGACCCGTTGTCATTGTCGAGCTTGGACCGCCATCCACATAGAGCATATCTTCGAAACGCCCATCTGAGCGCAACTGGCTGGCCAAGATTCCGCGATCCTCCCTGGACCCAAATTGTGTCTGTGCTTCGAGCACGACAGCACCAGCGCCATCGCCGAAGAGTACGCAAGTCGTGCGGTCTTCCCAGTCGAGAATGCGCGAGAAGGTTTCCGCACCAATCACAAGCGCCCTGCGTGACTGGCCAGCCTTTAAAAAGTTGTCAGCTGTCGCGAGGCCATAGACGAATCCGGAACAGACTGCCTGAATGTCGAAGGCAGCCCCTTTTGTTACGCCGAGCTCATGCTGGATCCTGACAGCAGTGGACGGAAACGTTCGATCAGGTGTTGCGGTTGCGCATATAACCAAGTCGATATCGATTGGATCTATACCGGCACGGACAAGGGCTTGTTTTGCTGCCGCTATGCCAAGATCAGAAGTGAGTTCACCATCAGCTGCGATGTGGCGTGCTTTAATCCCGGTTCTTTCGATGATCCAGTCGTCCGTCGTGTCGACGATCTTCGACATGTCTTCGTTCGTCATGACGCGCTTTGGTAGGTAGGCACCAACGCCTCGGATGACGGATCGGATTATCGCCACGTTCGCTCCTTCGTTCCCGGGCTCTACCGGGATGCTTTACTCATACGGTGATGGCCGACGTATTGCTTGCCATCTCTGAGGGGCGTTAACTCGCTACACGAGCATTTAAACGGCTATGAAACGCTGTCAGATCCATAGTTACACGTTGAACCAATCCCGCTTCAGCCATGTCGTAGCCAAGATCTACCGCGCTTGCGAAACCGAGCGGATCAGTCCCGCCATGGCTCTTCACCGCTATCCCGTTCAATCCCAAGAAGGTGCCCCCGTTAACACGACGGGGGTCCATCTTCTCCCTCAAAATCTTGAAGCCACCCTGAGCCATCAGTGCACCGATCTTTGAGAAGATGGATCGAATCATAGCGTCGCGTAAATACTGCGCAATCTGGCGCGCGGTGCCTTCCGCTGTTTTGAGCGCGATATTACCGGCGAACCCCTCCACTACGATTACATCGACAAGTCCTTGGCCAATTTGGTCGCCCTCAACAAACCCGTAGTAGTTGATTGGCAAATTGTCATTGTCTCGGAGCCAGGCGTGAGCTTGCTTGACCTCATCAACACCCTTCACCTCCTCGACACCGACATTCAGCAATCCGACGGTCGGTCGCTCGACATGGAAGAGTGCGCGAGCCATCCCAGCGCCCATCAATGCGTAGTCGCACAGCTGTTCCGCGGTTGCGCCAATGTTAGCACCGACATCCAGAACGATACTCTCGCTCCTGACAGTTGGCCAAAGCGCAGCTATAGCAGGACGTTCAACATCAGCCACCGGTCGCAAGATCAGTTTGGCCATAGCCATCAAGGCGCCCGTGTTTCCTGCCGAGACAACGACATCTGCGTCGCCATTTTTGACCGCCTCAATTGCCATCCACATACTCGAACCTTTACCACGGCGAACTGCCTGGCTGGGCTTGTCGTCCATCGCGATGTGGATGTCCGTGTGTGTTATGATGGATTTCGATCGGAGGTCTGAGTGCGAAGACAGAACAGCCTCAATGCGCTTCTGATCTCCTACCAGCTGGAATTTGAGCTGCGGATGACGCTCCAGGGATATGGCCGCACCCGGGATGATGACTTCAGGTCCGTGATCACCGCCCATGCAATCCAGAGCTATGGTTCGCGAAGCACTCATTTAATAATCTGCGACAAAGCCAAAACTGGTCGCTTGGCTCGTCGCTCTTCCCCCAAAATTCAAGTCTCATTAGGCCGAACGAACAATAGCCATCTGCATTGTTGAGACAATAGACAAAACTACGCGCTCCTAACAGCATCCTGACATTCTGTGTGTGCATAGCCACATTGTGCATAGGTTGGGATCGCCGGAAACGCAAAATCGCACAACCCGTTTTTCTGCACCAGAACAAGATCGTTCCGGATGGAATCACCGTTCGACTTGCTCACTTTGTTGGCCAGAACGAGAATCTTGCTCTACTCAATAAGTTTAGAGATCGATTCACGTTACAGGTGGATGCGCCAAGCGCTTCCATCTGAAACGATCGGGCTCTAGTGTGATTGTTATGCTAAATCTGCATATTCTAACTGTCGGGCCGACTTTTCAACTGAGCCAAGGCTGCAAACGGATGTTCCTGTCCGGTTGAAGCTTCTTCCGATGAATGACGGTCAAGCTCGGCATCTGCTGCCCGGGGATAAGGATTTATGTTGCCCGAGACGAGCTCAAAAACTACCCGGCCGATGTCCAATTCATCATTCTCGATGGGCTCGGGGTCTTCGCGATCAGGTTCATCAAATTCTTCCGACAGTTGTCCTATCTGGCTGGATAGCCAAAACTCGACGTCAAGTTTGACCTCGATATCATCAACGACAGGATCCAAAGTGACGACACAGTTCTGGGTAATCGATGCGAGAATCTTCCCTCGTACCGAGAAGCGATTGCCCGCCAGAGGCCGGATTTTGTAGCTACAGGTCAGCTGGCTCAACTCTAAAACACCGAATTCCTCAGCAAGCAACACAAGTTCAGCTGGCGTTGCCGTTCTCTCACCCGTGATGGTCTCTTCTGGTATGTTGGCCGTGCGTTCGGCCCATGACAGAAAGCTCATTTTGACACCCCGTCATCTTCAATGGCTTGACCGTCTGGCAATGCAGGAAAGGTAACAACGCCGTCCCTCAATGAGGCGCCACCACCTTCACGTCGAGCCACGGCCAAACTCGCATACTCCGCAAGACTATTGCTACAAGCAGGCGATAGATCGGGCAGGAACTCAGCAATTAGTTCTTTGAGAATACTCAGGTTTTCTGCATCAAATGCATCTCGATAAGATAGGCAGCGCTCCCTCAGGCCTGCCGCTGCCTTTTTCACGCGACGAGGAACTGACATATCGCCAAACGCCATTTCCCTCAACGAATCGTCGATATCGGTGACAAAGGCCTCTGTAACTGCTCTTGATATTGGGCCATTGGGAGCTTCTATCGCGTTCAGCTGATGCAAAGCGATAGCCATATGGAGCACCAAAACTTCATAGCGACCGCTAGGTGTGTCCGGAATGCCCAAGTCTTCATAGAATATGGGATCACGTGATCGCGTCACGATCGAGCCATAAATCTTTGCTGCCTTGCGACCAACGGGGGATCGCGCTCTGAACCAATTGGCCAAATTCAACATGGCGGCTGTCATTCAATTTGTTGCAATTTCGCGTTTCAATGGAATAAGTTGAGTGCGAGTTGCATGTTTATCGGATGCACGCTATTTGGCAACAAGGTGCGGTCATCGTTTCGACTACGGCGGACAATATATGGCTTTCCATATGCTAAAATTACAGGCTGCTAACCGACG
Organism: Filomicrobium sp.; assembly: GCA_002689605.1. GTDB lineage: Bacteria > Pseudomonadota > Alphaproteobacteria > Rhizobiales > Hyphomicrobiaceae > Tectiglobus. Next base: position 65,082 of record NZGY01000079.1, on the reverse strand, counting down.
CATGACGACATTGGTTGTCGCGGCAATGTTTGTAGGCTCTGCAGGGCTGTTGGCAGGATGTGGCGGCGCAAGCATCGCCAAAGTTACAAAACATGGCCATCAGTTCCGGGCAACGGATGCACAACTCGTACAACGCGGTATGAGCCAAGAGGATGTGCGTCTGTCGCTGGGCACGCCGACGACCACGTCTCGCACAGCTACTGGAGAGACGTTCTATTACATATCGTCGACTAAGAAGCAGATGGCTTTCTTGGAGCCGAAGGAAATAGATCGCCGCGTTTTTTCAGTATATTTCAACGATCTTGGAACAGTCGATCGGATCGCAAACTACGGTCTGAAGGATGGGCGGGTCTTCGATTTTATCAGTCGTTCAACACCTGCAGCTGGCGGTAGCGATGAAGGCTTCCTCAGTCAGATGTTCAAGAGCCTTGGCAAACGCGGCTCTGTGTTTGGCGGGTAATACTGAACTTGCATCAGTCTCACCATAGCGGCCAGCTTAGTCGACCGAGGCAACCATACCCTGGCTATGGCCGCTGCCACTTGCTGCTGCAGGTATAATCACCCGTGCACTTGATCCGTTCGTTTGCAGGGATTGTGAACTGTGAACTGCCATTGCACTCGATCCTTTTTCATCTATTCAGTGAGTTCGTCGCTTTTCAGCGCGGATTGGTTCAAGCGTGTACGAACGAGCATGAATAGTCTGTGAACTAAGGCACAAATGCAAACGGCCTCGGGGGTGATCCACAAGGCCGTTCGTAATATGTCGTTTTGCCGCCACAGCTGAGAATGCCAGCCGCAGCGACGTGTCAACTAGAGCAAGATCGTTCCGGATGGAATCACCGTTCGACTTGCTCACTTTGTTGGCCGGAACGTGAATCTTGCTCTACTCAATAAGTTTAGGGACCGATACACGTTTCAGGTGGATGCGCCAAGCGCTTCCATCTGAAACGATCGGGCTCTAGTGTGCGAGTACGGCAAGCAGCAACAGCGCAACGATGTTTGTGATCTTGATCGCAGGGTTAACCGCAGGGCCAGCGGTATCCTTGTATGGATCGCCGACAGTATCGCCAGTAACCGAAGCTTTGTGAGCTTCTGAACCTTTGAGATGTTTTACGCCATCTTTATCGACGAAGCCATCCTCGAACGACTTCTTAGCGTTATCCCAAGCACCGCCGCCTGACGTCATCGAAATCGCGACGAACAGACCGGTTACGATAACACCTAGAAGCATGGCGCCGACTGCAGAGAATGCTGCGTTTTTGCCTTCTGTTCCACCGTCAGCAACATAGAAGATGAGAATATAGACGACGATTGGTGCCAACACCGGCATCAGTGACGGGACGATCATTTCCCTAATTGCCGTCTTGGTCAGCATGTCAACCGCACGGGCATAGTCCGGACGATCCTTGCCTTCCATGATACCTGGCTTCTCACGGAACTGACGACGCACTTCCTCGACCACGGCACCACCTGCACGCCCCACAGCGGTCATAGCAATGCCACCGAAGAGGTAAGGGATGAGACCTCCGATCAGCAGGCCGACAACCACATAAGGATTCGACAGAGCGAAGTCTGGATTCACATCCTTAAAGTAGGGGAATTGATCTGCGTTCTGCGTGAAGTATTGCAAGTCATAGTTATAGGCGGCGAACAACACCAATGCACCCAGACCTGCAGAACCAATAGCGTAACCTTTGGTTACTGCTTTCGTGGTGTTCCCGACTGCATCCAGTGCGTCTGTGGATTTGCGGACTTCTTCAGGAAGCCCCGCCATCTCCGCGATACCACCTGCGTTGTCCGTTACCGGACCGAACGCGTCGAGCGCGACAACCATACCTGCCAGACCGAGCATTGTCGTCGTAGCAATGGCCGTCCCGAACAAGCCACCAAGCTTGAAGGTTACGATGATGCCCGCAATGATCACCAATGTTGGCAACGCACAAGCTTCAAGAGAAACAGCAAGGCCCTGAATGACGTTGGTGCCATGACCTGTAACGGAGGCTTGTGAGATTGAGCGAACGGGTCGGTAGCCCACACCAGTGTAGTATTCCGTGATCCATACGATCAGCCCGGTGACCATCAGTCCGACAATACCGCAGAGGAACATATTCATGCCGGTGATTGAGATGTCGCCAGCCTTACCGATCTCACCCCAATTCCCGAAGACCAGTTCGGTAGCAAGGTAAAGACCACCGATTGATAAAACAGTCGTGGCAATGAAACCGCGGTACAGAGCGCCCATAATCGAATTATTCGAACCGAGGCGTACGAAATAAGTACCAATGATCGAAGTCAACAAGCAAACGCCACCAATTGCCAGTGGATACAGCATGAACTTGTCGAGTGACGCCTGACCGACAAAGAAGATCGCGGCCAGCACCATCGTCGCAACGACGGTCACAGCGTAGGTTTCAAAAAGGTCAGCTGCCATCCCGGCACAGTCACCAACATTGTCACCGACGTTGTCAGCAATTGTGGCTGGGTTGCGGGGGGCATCTTCAGGGATACCGGCTTCAACCTTACCAACCAGGTCGCCACCAACGTCAGCACCCTTGGTGAAGATACCACCACCCAAGCGGGCGAAAATCGAAATCAACGAAGCGCCAAAGCCGAGAGCGACAAGCGCGTCTATCACTGCGCGATCGGCTGCTTGATAACCCAAACCAGCAGTGAGGAACATGTAGTAGCCAGCAACGCCAAGAAGAGCGAGACCAGCGACGAGCATACCGGTTACTGCACCAGACTTAAACGCAACGCTCAGACCATCTGCCAGGGACGTTGACGCGGCTTGCGCAGTTCGCACGTTGGCTCGCACCGAGACGTTCATACCGATGTATCCAGCGGCGCCAGAAAGAACGGCACCAACCAAGAAGCCAACTGCGGTGTGCCATCCGAGAACGACAAATGCTGCAACGAAAATGATTGCACCAACGATTGCAACACTGGTGTATTGACGGTTGAGATATGCTTGAGCACCTTCTCGAATGGCGCCCGCAATTTCTTGCATTTTTGGGTTGCCGGCATCAGCCGCCATAACGGATTGGATTGTCACCACCGCGTAGACGATTGAAATGATGCCGCAGGCGATAACCGCCCATAGCAATTCGTTCATTAGAAGCTCCCTCCCCCTTATCGGAAAATAGTCATGCCGAAACCGGGCGTACGGCTCCTGACCACCACCACTTCGACGCTCGCCTAACACAAATTAGCGCGGGGACCATGCCAAAACCGCGCCCCCGTGACAACATGGACACAGTTGTCCATTGGTCGAACATCCAAAGCAGCAAGATTAACTCGTTCAGCTGAAGTGGTCGTATCCTCTACCCGCCCAATCCTGGGCTTCGCCTGCTTTATCGATAATGGTGACGCCGGGCTCGGTTCTCACAATGCCGATCTCAGTTACCACCACACCACCGGATGCGGCCAACGCAACAAAGTTAGCGACGTTATCAGCTCTTACAGTGCAGAGAACTTCGTAGTCATCACCAGAAGATATTAAGGATCGTCGTTCTTCCAGGGACTCGGGCGCAACAGCCATAAAGGCATCAGAAAGTGGGATGTCCGGCTCATAAACCGCAGCCCCAGTCCCACTCGCGCGGCACATGCGGCCGAGATCCTTTCCTAGGCCATCTGAGAGATCCATGGCTGCAGTTGCATAGGCACGCAGAGCAGAGCGCAACTCCAAGTATGGCTTTGGTCTGAGGTAGCGATCCACAAGGAGACTTTCATGATCCGTCATCTGCTCTGGTTTCTTACCATCAACCATATTGGCTCGGATCCTAAGGCCTAACGCGGCGTCGCCTAGGGTTCCTGAAACGAATATGCGATCGCCTACTGACGGCGTTACGCGCCGAACCATCTTGCCTATCGGCACTTCACCAAGAACCGTGATTGCAAGCGACATCGGTCCTGTCGCGTGGTCGGTATCACCACCGATTAACCCACAACCAAAGTGCTCTTGAGCCTCTGACAAACCTGCTGTGAAGTCTCCAAGCCAAGAGCGGCTTGGTTGCTCTGGGAAAGAGATTGCAAGCGTATACGCGACGGGCCGCGCTGCCTTTGAAGCAAGATCTGATACGTTGACAGCAAGAGCCTTCCACGCAATGTCCGCCGGACTGTCGTCCGAAAAAAAATGGACGCCTGCGCGGATGGGGTCAGTTTTGATGACCAGCTCGTGACCGGGGGCTACTGCTATTGTTGCGCAGTCATCGGCCAGCCCATATGCGCCGGGCCAATCACGTGCCAGCGGAACGAAGAAGTCTGAAATGATACTTTCTTCGTCGGGCGCTTGGTTCGCGTTTTCAGCCTCTGACGCCATACCTCGTTGCCATTCGATCAGCTGCCGTTGGAGATCGTCTTCATTTCATCCGCACGAAATCTTTGCGCCAGATTGTGCAGAATGCCATTCACGACCTTCGGTTCGTCCTCGCCAAAAAAGTCTCGTGCGATCTCAATATACTCATTGATAACGACCCTCACCGGCACATCTGGTCGATCGAGCAGTTCGAACATAGCTGAACGCAAGATCGCACGCAGGGTTGAATCCACACGGACAAGCCGCCAACCCTGCGCGAGTTGCTGATCAACTTCAGGGTCGATGTCTCGTTGGCGCCGAACAGCCCCACTGACGATCTCGCTAAAGAATGTCGCGTCTGGGCGGCTATCCGCATCGGAGACATACTCCGCACATCTAAAACGAAACTCCGTAAACTCGTGGATCACATCGTTGTGGCCTGTCCCAGCCATATCCATCTGGTAGAGCGCTTGCACGGCGGCTAGCCTGGCCGCGTGCCGAGCATTGCGTGCTTTGCGGCCTGAAGCCTTGCCGCTCATCGGTCGACCTGTTGAGCGAACTTCGCAGATATCCCTATGAGATTGAGACAGGCACGCGCTGCATCGGCGCCCTTACCGTTGCGTCCACCCTGTGCTCGCTCCAGCGCCTGCGCGTGGCTATCGACCGTGAGGATTGCATTGCCCACCGGAATGCCATGGCACATGGCCGTATCCATCAGCCAGTGGTTAGACTGATTGCAGACGATTTCGAAGTGATATGTTTCACCGCGAATGACACAACCCAGCGCGATAACCCCGGAGTAAACTGGATTGGTCGCGTCTGTGCCTGCAATTCCGGCTTCGACTGCCTGTGACAGAACTTGGGGAATTTCCAATGCACCGGGAACCACGACATGGTCGTAGCTGCAGCCTGCTGCCTCAAGTTCGGCAACTGCACCCGCGAGCAGTTCGTCACCGATATCCTCGTAGAAGCGGCCTTCGATGATCAAAACATGCTGTTTCGCTAACAAAGTCGCGTCAGCGCCCAAGTCTACTTTGCTTCCGGGTCCCGCCATGTGGTGCGTGCCTTACTCGATTGGTCGCTGATCTGTGATTTTGAGGCCGTAGCCATCGATGCCGACATACACCGACTTTGGAGAGTTGGATAGCAGGATCATGTCAGTCACACCAAGATCACGTAGAATTTGGGAGCCAACCCCAATCTCGACATTGCGCTGCTCACGCATATCGCGCTTTCGCAGATTAGCGTCTTTAATCCTGGTCATCTCAATTGAGACTGCCTTGGTTCGCCTGTCCCGAATGAGTATGAGGACACCGCGTCCTTCTGCAGCGATCATTCGCATGGACTTGGCAACGTTGGAGTCTTCTTCCGAATTGACACCGATGCCTAGGAGATCGCCAAGAAAGTTGACCGCGTGAACACGAACCAGAACCGGATCAGGCCCGGAGATGTTACCCTTCACGATTGCAAGGTGCTCGACTTGTGTGCCGGTTGTCTCGTAGACATGCAGCATGAATTCGCCACCAAAAGCACTGTTGATTTTGGTCTGACTCACTTCTTTGACTACACGATCATTGCGAAGCCGGAATGCGATGAGATCCTCTATCGTCCCGACCTTCAGACTGTGCTTCTGGGCAAATTTAATGAGGTCCGGCAAGCGAGCCATAGTGCCGTCGTCGTTCATTATTTCGCAGATCACAGCGGCAGGATAGAGACCAGCGAGCCTGGCAAGGTCGACTGACGCCTCGGTATGTCCAGCCCGCATCAACACTCCGCCTTCGCGTGCCACCAGCGGAAACACATGCCCGGGAGACACGATATCATTGTGATCCTTAGTGGCGTCGATCGCTGCAGCAATTGTTCGCGCACGATCGTGGGCTGATATGCCTGTAGTAATTCCCTCTCTCGCTTCGATTGAGACGGTAAATGCCGTCCCGGTCCTTGAGGCGTTCTGGCGAACCATCGACTCCAGATGCAGTTCCTTAGAACGGCTCTCTGTCAGACTAAGACAAATGAGGCCACGGCCATGCGTGGCCATAAAGTTGATGACATCCGGTGTCGCCATTTGAGCAGGGATGACTAAGTCACCCTCGTTCTCACGGTCTTCTGCATCCACAAGAATGACNATGCGGCCATTGCGAAAATCTTCGATAATATCTTCAGTTGGTGACAGGAAGCCCTTGCCCTCCTCGTATACCNCTGACTTNAAATCTTCACTCTTGCTNTCACTCACTTGCGATGCTCCAGCAGCCGCGCAACATATCGCGCAAACAGATCNACTTCGATATTGACTTGGTCNCCAACTTTACGCTCACCCCATGTTGTGACGCTGAGGCTATGCGGAATAAGGTTTACCCCGAATTTGTCGCCGGCCACTTCGTTCACGGTCAAAGATGTNCCATCAATCGCAACGGACCCTTTTGGTGCAATGTATAACGCNAAATGCTCGGGTGCTTCCAAGACGAAACGCTGACAATCTCCATCTGGATAGATGTCCGTGATACGGGCAAGTCCATCGACGTGTCCGGTCACGACATGACCGCCCATTTCATCACCGACCTTAAGCGACCTTTCCAAATTGACCTTGGTGGTGTTTTGCCAAGTCTCGAGCGTCGTCTTCGACCTCGTCTCATTTGAGACATCCACGTCGAACCTCGCGCCGGCACCGTCTTGATCAACTGCGGTCACTGTCAAGCAGCAACCACTACAAGCTATCGACGCGCCGATCTCNATCGATGCAGCCTCGTAGCCACAACGTATGGTGAAGGTGTCACCTTCTATTGTCTCTACAGTTCCTATGTCAGTGATGATGCCGGTGAACATCATTGCTCCTGCGGGTTAGCAACGGCCTTGGTTGANTGATGAGCCTGCCCAAGGGCCGGGATGGGCAGACTTAACATCCCTGGATTTCAGGGCAAGCTTTCAGCGCTCCATTTACATTGGCAATCATAAGTCTGGCCTGCATCTACTCAGGGAGTACATGTGCTAAGATGCCGTCCACCAGAGAGGTATTGTGCCACGNCGGAAGACGCAACAGCGATCGCCATTCAGCCCGTATGCTTCCACGAGCTTCATTGGTGTCTGTGATACGTACGAACTGAGTGTCTCTCCTGGTTCAAAAGGCTTAGATTCTCGATCATCAGGCGGCTTTGCTTGAAANAGCACCACCTCATCAACTAGGTTTGCCCGATCAAACGCTCGCCACATTGTGGGGCCGCCTTCTACGAGAAGACGAGTTACGCCATTCTGNACNAATGCCTCCATCACTGCAGGCAACCAGGGTCGATTGGCAACCGACGTAACTTGCAGCACGCNATCCTGTGGTCTCTCCGATGGGGGATTGCTCACTGATGCGAGCCCTAACACCCACCAAATCGGTGAATCAGCTTGAACTAACTCCGTCAGTGTTGCCTTGCTTGAGGTCATTTCGCTCGCGAGCACAACGCGTATTGGCGATTCATCCTGCAAGCCAGGNAANCGACAGTTCAGCGTCGGATTGTCATCATGCAAGGTCTTGCTACCTATTAGGATAGCGTCTGTCTGAGCTCGCAAGAGGTGNCCGCGCCTGCGTGCATTTGCTCCGGTTACCCACGTTGGCTTCCCATCGCCGCCACGCGGAACGGCTCCATCGGCATCGAGGGCCAGTTTGAGCTGCACAAACGGACGACGTTCTGTGACGCGCAAGATGTGCCCAAGCGTTAGCTGATGACACTCNTTTCGTCNAATGCCGANTTCTACCGTTAAACCTGCCCGCCGAAGCCGCTCTATTCCCCTACCGGCCACCCGCGGATCGGNGTCTTCTAGCCCACAAACGACACGAGAAATTCCAGCAGCGATGATCGCGTCTGCACAGGGCGGCGAGCGTCCGTGGTGGGAACAAGGCTCAAGNGTAACATACAANGTCGCCCCACGGGCATGCTCACCAGCCTGAGCGATCGCATGGGGCTCGGCGTGCGGTCGTCCCCCCGGCTGCGTCCATCCCCGTGATATTACCCTGTGCGAAGCTTCATCAACCAGCACTGCACCCACAGAAGGATTCGGAGCCGTACGCCCCAGGCCCCGGCGCGCCATGGCAATAGCAAGATCCATGAATTGTGCGTCGGAGGAAGATTCTGGTCTGTTCGTCATTCACTTCCACGGCGCCGACTTACGNCACACGAATTAGCTGGGNTTATGGCTCTACTGNCTCGCCGATGACNGGTCCGTGTTTGGCTATCTCGCCTANTACGTCCTCGAAATCAGCGGCGTCGCGGAAATCGCGATAAACCGAAGCAAAGCGCACATAACCAACCGCGTCTACCCCGCGCAACGCTTCCATGACTAATTCGCCAATAAAACCAGACGTTATCTCAGGCTCACCGGTACTTTCCAATTGGCGTACAATGCCTGAGACCATACGATCAATTCGCTCGGAGTCTACAGGACGCTTACGAAGAGCGATCTCAACTGANTTCTGTAGCTTATCGCGGTCAAATGGAGCTTTTCTGCCNGAGCGTTTGGCAACNACGAGTTCGCGGAGCTGCACGCGCTCGAAAGTCGTGAACCGACCACCGCAATCCGGGCAGACACGCCGACGACGGATCGCAGTATGCTCCTCCGTCGGGCGGCTATCCTTTACCTGCGTCTCATTGTTTGAACAAAAAGGGCAGCGCATTTGACTTTTCCAGACCCGCCGCGCCCTTACGCTTCCACNGAATGAGTGCGACTTAGGATTATTTGTGAGGCGCTACACAAATACGGCTAGGACATCAAATGCAAGCTAATGGGTAAATACATCCACATATCGTTGGTGTATAACGCGAGTGATTTGTTGCGCGACGCTCAGGCAAATTGCACGTCACGGCGCCAAACAATCACTTTTGGCCAAGATTAGTATGCGGCAGCAACCGCATCAACACCATCTCTCCGATAAAGATCTCGTCGGAATTGAACGACGCCATCTTCGGTAGCCCACGCCGTGATGTACACCATGTGAAGAGGCACATTCCTCTTCATGCGGACGTTCTTGGTCTTTCCAGANTCTTTGATTGAGGCNACAGNCTGCTTATCCCAACCCTTTTTGTCCTTGAGCAACCATGTGACAAGCTTNTTGACGTTGCTTACTCTTACGCAACCAGAGCTTGCAGCTCTGAAATTTCGGCCGAAAATACGGTCCGACGGAGTGTCATGCAGGTAGACTGAATGAGCATTGTGGAAGTTTATCTTGACAAAACCCAATGGGTTATCAGGCCCNGGTTGCTGGCGATAACTTAGGTTGTATGGCTNNCTCGATCGCCAGTTGATCNTAGTGGAGTCTAGTTTCCTACCGCCTGAGTAGGCTTCGATACCGTACTTTTCCAGCACATCTTTCTTGGCGCGCTGCATCTGACGACCTTTTGGAATCAGATCTTTTTTGATCACGGTTGGTGGTAATCTCCACACCGGATTAAAATTCAACTCATGGATAGACGAGTTAAGGATCGGTGTTCTGCGATCCAATTTGCCCACAACTCCAGTATGTCGAGAAACAACGCGATCGTCTTCCACGGCCTCAATTTGAGCAGCTGGAATATTGACCATCACGTAGCGGCGCTTGCCNGNTTTTGCGTGGGCACGCAGTCTATTTAGATTGATCCNCAGTTGCCGCAGGCGAACCTTGGCGGGCACATTCAAAGCACTCAGTGTGCGTCTGTCGACGATGCCGGTCGGTGTTANACCGTTTGAAGCCTGAAATCTCCGCACTGCTTTTTCTAAAGTGTAGTCGAAGTAATTCGGATAGCTCGATGCACTACGNAGATCACCTGACGCCAGGAGGCGATCATGAACCGCTGCAACGCGTTGGTCAGTCATGGCGACTTCTAAACGCATTTTCTTGGGCATCTTGGGAATCGNCTTCCAACCACCGCCCTTAACAATCTCGGCATAGCGCTTGATGGCAGCCTTAGTGGGTTCAATGTTNTTCTTCGATATTGTGGGATAGCCCCGCNGCGGATTGGCTTCCCAACGTTGTNCATAGGAACGATCGTAAGATGGGTTGGTTGCCTGCTCATAAGACTGGCCACCGAACCGGATCCAACTTGTTCCTTCATCGTCCGCACTGGCGGATGCAGCGATTGAAAAAATGAGCCCAAAGGACAACAGCAAGAGAATTACTTCTGCGCAGCTACCCCTCGCGCGCAGCGAGTGCATGTTTATCATGGCTCGGACTACCCTCAATCAACGCCTGAGCAGATCATGACCGGCTCAACGGCGATATGTTCGCATCAAAAAACCAGTCCAGGCCTCTAAGCGCTAGAGTTACTNTGCCTCGACCCGCATCGAATNGAATTNATTTGTACNTGCGGGAAAATGGGAGAATTCGGCGGCAAAATAAAGGCCATCTAGCGACAGATGAATCAATCCGCCGTGAAATGGTGCAAGACCGCAACAAGTTGTTGAAAATACTCGCGCTGTTCCAAAGCTGGTGAGCTAAAGTGCAGCTGATTGTTTGGACCACCTGTAGCCTTTTCTTCAAGGGGCAACAGCCTGCCGCCCCGCAGGCAGGCTGTTGCAATTGTTCTGGATTCGGGTGGTTGGCGTTAAAGCCGGTATCGGATCTGATCTGTCCAGAAACGCTCGAGACGCATAAGCGCATGGTTGAGATCGCGAACATCGTCTTGCGATACCTCACCCACAGCCTCTACCGAACCAAGCTGACGCTCATAAAGGTTGTGAACGACATCACAGGCGGCTTTACCCTTGTCAGTCAGGCTAACCCTGACCGAACGTCGATCTGTTTCTGATCGCTTGTAGTGAATGTAGCCCATGTCGACGAGCTTCTTGAGATTGTACGATACATTGGAACCTTGATAGTAGCCACGCGATTTTAGCTCGCCCGCGGTCAGTTCACTATCGCCGATATCGTATAGCAATAGAGCCTGCACACTATTCAAATCAGCACCGCCGGAGCGGTCAAATTCACTCTTGATAACATCGAGAAGAAGGCGATGAAGCCGTTCGATCAGGCGCAACGCCTACTCATACTCTCCCCTAAAGGTTTCCCCTTCTTGTCCGGGCTGCTCCTGCCCGGCAAAATCCAACAAAGCACTCATATTTACTGCCTCTACTCTTTTTGACGCTTACCAGTTGTGTCCCGGCTTCCCTTGTCCAGGGTTAAACTCAATGTAGAGTAGTTGACTAAATGTTACGCTAATAGAAATACTAAAAGAATAGTAAACGGTAGTTTTTCGAACAATTTGTTATTGTTAACAAAACCACTCCATAAATTAAAAATTCTTACCTGAACTCAACTTGCTCTTTAGTAGGCAATTGGAAGACTTTCTCATCACTTTTCTTGAATAATTCTTTGACATCGCTCTCCGTTACTTGCTCGATGCCTTCATGCAGCCATTTCGGATCTCTGGTTTTGTCGATCAGCATGGCTCGGACACCTTCGCTGAAATCATTTGATTCCAGGAATCGGCAGGCCAAATGGTAGTCCATCATAAGCGTCTCACGCAGATCTCGCTTAGCTGATTGCTGAAGGTGTTGAAAGGTAACATGAATCGCTAAAGGCGAGTTCTTCGCCAAATCGTGTTGCAGTTCCCTGCACCAAGCCTGCTCCTTATCGCTGCCTCTGGCTGACCAGACCTCTAGCTCGCGCAAGATATCTGCCAGTGAAGTTTGGGAAAATACTGCTTCGATAATTGGGCGGAACGCTTGAAGCTCACCTTCGCCCGGATCGTTGTGGCGACTGTCCAGTACCGGGTCGATTGGCTGAGCGTCGGCTAGCTCCTTCTCAATTTCGTAAAAATGATCCGAACTAATGCAATGCGTGACCAACTCCAGTGCATACGCATCTGCGCGTCCGATCGTGCGCCCTGTAAGCGCCAGATAAACTCCAACAGCGTTTGGGAGTCGCGATAGCCTTTGAGCCATGCCTACATCTGGAAAGAAGCCAATTGCCGTTTCAGGCATCGCAAATCGGTACTTTTCACCAGCAACGAGGTGCGTGCCGTACTGGCATAGACCGACGCCTGAGCCCATTACCGGGCCATTGATCAAAGCCACGGCGGGCTTAAAGAAGCATTCTAACAGCCAATTCAAGCGGTATTCGTCTGCTAACGCACTTTGCGCGGTCGTCATATCCGCGGTTGCCAAATCCAAGAGTTCTTTAACATCGCCACCGACACAGAATGCTCTTGCGGCATTACTTTTGATGATCATTGCATAGATTTCCGCATCCCGTACGAGTTTTGGAAGCGCATCCGCTAGCATCGATTTCATATCGATAGTCAATGCATTCAGTGCGCCTGGCCGATTGAGGATGACATTGCACGCGGCCCCGTCTCGCTCGACGAGTAGGTCTGTCTGCTGCTCTCGGCCTTGCTCGGACATATGCCAATGCTCAATTCATTTTTGTTGGAAACTTGCAAAACGGGTCGACAAATCGTCGTAATTTCACCTTCTACGTGACTGACTATTTGAACGAAACGCGTCGAAGTGCTCCGTAGCCCGTAACGCACCGACGCAAGTATTGGACGGCAAGATTTGCCTTGCTAATCCGCCGGGGGGACAATGCAGTTGCAGGCAGTGATGCTCAGCATGCTTATGGGGATTTTCCTTTTGAGCAGTGCGCCTGCTTACACTCAATTCAGCGAAGCGGTTTCGGCAATTCGCTCCGCTGTTCGAGATGCAAATCGCGCACTCAATCCGAACCGGAAACGCCGACGCGAGCGGGCCGATCTTCGGTCTACTCTCTCAGACGAGAAGCCGCCTCAGCCTCCTTCAAAAAACCCGAAACAAAAAGCGGCGGCACAGGCCAAGACTTCTGGATCCCGTTCGGAACAACCCAAATTAAAGAGCAAGGTGGAAAAAGCTGATCCGCCTGCAGGTCCCAAAGCGTTACCTGAGCCCGCCGAAGGGCCAGACCCAAACGTCTGGTCCGACCGTGAGATCGCTAAGGCGCAGCGTCAGTGCCGCGCTATCTTGCGGAAGGTCAAAGCAAAGCTTGCCCCAACTGATCCAATCAAGAAGGGGCCTTGTGGGGATGCGGCCCCTTACAGATTGACAAGCCTTGGCACCAAACACCGCGTGGTGTTCAAGCCGGCAGCGGTCTTGAACTGCCCCATGATCCGAGCACTCGACGTATGGTTACGCAAAGGCCTCCAGCCACTTGCCAAACGTCATCTCGGCGGGCCGATCACGCAAGTGTCGGTAATGAGCTCCTATTCCTGTCGGAATGCGTATGGACGCAAGAAGAACCGCCTCAGCGAGCATGGTAAAGCTAACGCTTTGGATATTGGTGGCTTCCGAACCCGACAAGGCGTGACAGCATTTCTACTGGCAGATTGGGGGCCGACGAAGCGAGACCTGATTGCCAAAGCCAAACGCGAGCAAGAGCAACGTGTCGCACGAGAAAAGAAAGTACCTTCTACTTCCTCCCGCCCTCCTGAACAAAGCAAGACCGCTGCTCTCAATTCCAATACAGCAAGCACGGACGCAGTCCATAGGCGGGCATCTGCCAGGAACTCACCCACCATATGGAACGGCGGGCGTCAGATCACACGATCGATCGCTATACCGACTGCTTTGATCGAACAAGAACTCTTACCGCCTTTACCTGATCGCCGGCCAAGCCTTCGCCAGCGCCTCGATTGGGCCAAAGCGGAGCATGCGCGAGAAACCGCGCAGCGAGCCAAGGCTCAGCGCGGTGACTATAAAGATGAACTCAACAATGTCTTGTATCCCCGACAGGATCTTGGCGGTCCAAAAGCTGACGCATCGGAAGACCGTGGCAAACGATCAGGCAAGAACCAGCGCGGCGGGATAAACAAGGAAGCCTTCCTAAAAGGCGCGCATCACACTGCCTGCAAGATCTTTGGAACAGTATTGGGGCCGGAAGCCAACGAAGCCCACAGAGATCACTTTCACGTTGATCTTGCAGAGCGACGATACAGGAATTATTGCCGCTAGCTTGCTACCCATTGAATAGTTTCTCTGACGCGTCGCTTTTGCCGTGCCACTTGTTCATTTGCGCAGGCGATGGTTTTTTAGGTAATGATGTCAGACCTAGGGGTGGGAGCGCACAGCTATGAGGCCGTCTAAAGCAATCGCGGGCCAGTTCCCGGCAATTCGAATGCGCCGGAACCGTCAATCGCATTGGTCTCGACGCTTGAACGCGGAAAATGAACTATCCACTGCTGACCTGATTTGGCCAGTCTTTGTTGCAGACGGGGTAGGGCAAAGGCAGCCCGTGCCGTCGATGCCGGGTGTGGATCGACTATCAGTCGATTTGATTGCTGAGACCGCCGAAGAGGCGGTCAGGCTTGGCATTCCTGCAATGGCGCTTTTCCCCTACACAGATCCAGAAAAGCGCACTGAGGACGGTGCCGAGGCCTATAACCCAGAGAACTTGGTGTGTCGCGCAACACGGGCAGTACGCGATGCAGGTCTCGACATTGGGATTGTATGCGATGCGGCACTGGATCCCTACACAAGCCATGGCCACGATGGAGTTATGCGAGGCGAAGAGATCCTTAATGACGAAACAATTGATATCCTTGTGAAGCAGTCGCTGGCGCAGGTTGAGGCTGGCTGCAGCGTGATCGCGCCTTCGGATATGATGGATGGGCGAATAGCAGAAATTCGGCAAGCCTTGGAGGATCAGGGGCATATCAATACACAGATCATGGCATATTCTGCGAAATATGCTTCCGGCTTCTACGGGCCATTTCGCGATGCCATCGGGTCGACCGGTGTTCTAAAAGGTGACAAGCGCACCTATCAGATGGATCCGGCCAACTCTGATGAAGCCCTGCGAGAAATTGAGCTCGATCTCGCAGAAGGTGCAGACATGATTATGGTCAAGCCCGGCATGCCATATCTCGACATCATTCGACGTGCCAAGGACCGATTTGGTGCACCGACATTTGCCTACCAAGTCTCCGGCGAGTACGCGATGCTCCAGGCGGCAGCACAAAGTGGATGGCTCGATGGCGAAAAGGTGATGATGGAGAGCCTGTTATCTTTCAAGCGTGCGGGCTGCAACGGCATCCTAACTTATTTTGCCCCAAAAGCGGCACGATTGCTCAATCAGCGCCCATGACCAGGTTGGAACAACTTGGGGAAACCAATTGATCTCGTTGAGATCTGCAGAGTTGATTGGGAGAACGCACAAGTTTTATCTCTTTGGCCTTTCGCGACAAATTATTGCCTGTAAACTCTGTGCATCAATATATGGGAAGAGCGACCAATAAGACGCTCATTTGATGCGGAATAGGGGAGTGTTGCGATGCGTGCCAACTGGCTGATTGTATGCCTGGTTTCGATCTCGCATGCTTCCAGCGCTGCAGTGGGCGCACCTACAATGCGGGCCTTACAGCTCGAAAAAGTAAAGAACCATGACTTGCGGAAGGTCGATGTTATTGGTCGCGACCAGCGGGTAAGGCTGCCGAACGAACTAGCTGCGGTTGCCAAAGGGATTGGCATCGTCTTCCAATCGGGTGGGGGATGGGCGTGCACGGCTTTCTGCGTCAAGCCATCGGTTATTGCCACCAATGCTCACTGTTTGTTTGGCCGGCCAA
This sequence comes from Filomicrobium sp., assembly GCA_002689605.1. Lineage (GTDB taxonomy): Bacteria > Pseudomonadota > Alphaproteobacteria > Rhizobiales > Hyphomicrobiaceae > Tectiglobus. Next base: position 49,245 of record NZGY01000079.1, on the reverse strand, counting down.
ACCAACGCAAGACCATTCGCCTTGATAAGACTCGTTTTGCCCTAGCAGCAAATAACAGTGGCTCTTTCTACAAATCGAGCAGTCTGGTTGTTCGAGATCGGAAACAACCCGGGCTGTCGCTGTATTCAGGATATTACCGCTCTCGACAGTCCCTCTTGGAATTCAGAAATGATTGGGCACTGGCCAAGCTGGGTTCACCAATTTGCAAAGGTGCTGAGCTCGAGATCGCCAAGCTATCACCCGGCCAGATTTCGCAAGAGGCGAAGGGAGACCGTTTGCTGTTGATCGGTTATCACGGTGATAAGCAGATGGATGGCAAATGGCTCTCACAGCGATGTCGCGTGAGATCAACCAGAGACCGCAAATATCTCTTACCCAGTCAGAGACAACGTCTCCAAACCGTTGACTCGTTGGTGCTCCATACTTGCGACGCAACCCGTGGCGCTTCAGGTTCGCCGCTCTTCGTTCATAGCCAGAATGGTTTTAAAGTCGTCGCAATGAATGCGGGTACGATCGGATTCACAAAGTACAGGAGAACCCGGACCGGTCGTCGGGGTCGCATTGTTGTGAGCCGCGCAACGAACGTTGCCGTTTTGAGTTCAACTTTTGCGAACGGTCTTGAGCGCTTCTCCAGCGAGAGGCTTCTGAAGTCGGTAAAAGAATTTGAACGCGTTCAACAACTCCTCCAGTCCATAGGTCTTTATGGCGGGCCAGTCGATGGTTTGTATGGACCTGGCTCGCGCAGGGCCATTGCGGAGTACGAGCGGAGTAATCAAATGGCCGCTCTCGGTATTCCAACGCGAAGGCTTTTAACGCATCTTGAGACACATGTTGCCAAGTTGCCAGTGCAGTCTCGCACCCTCGCAACGCTGGCGCCGAGTGAGCGAACGACATCAAGTTCAGCATCCACAGTGCAGACAGATACCGCTACTGCAAGTGGGGTACTTCCCCTTGTACAACGCATTCAGCGTCGGCTCACTCAACTTGGTTGTTATCAGGGACCAATTGACGGTCTCTGGGGACCACAAAGTCGTCGTGCACTCACAACAGCTCTGGGCTCATCACAGTTCGCCCAGCCGAGCTCGGCAGTTCTGGCGAAGCTCAACATACGAAACACGACGAGTTGCAGATAGCATCTGCAGTGAGGCTGGTCATGTTGCCGACGCAACGGTCAAAGGTGTGTTGCCAACTGACGTCTTAGTCGCACAAAAGGCAGAATGTGTAGCTTGATCCACTCTAGCTACTCGCCTTAAGTTTGAGCGACTAGTTGATGCAGCACTCCGATTAAAGAGATTACGGGACAAGAATGACTGAGCAGCAGAAGAACTTTCCTGAGTTCTACGTGACTTCTGCCCAACCCTGTCCGTATCTTGAAGGCCGGCTCGAGCGCAAGTTGTTCACGCACCTCACTCACGATAAGCCAGCCCCACTCATTGATAATCTACTCAAAGGCGGTTTTCGACGGAGTCAGAACATTGCCTACATGCCTTACTGTGAGGGCTGTCAGGCGTGTGTGTCCGTGCGGGTTCTGGTTGACCAGATCGCGTTCACCAAGAGCCAGAAGCGCGTGTTGAATCGAAACCGAGATGTTTCGGTAAAGCGCATGCCGGCGCGTCCTACGGCAGAACAATACCGTCTGTTCCGCGATTACATCAACGCCCGCCATGGAGATGGCGGAATGGCCGACATGAGCGTCCTAGACTATGCCATAATGGTCGAAGATTCAATTGTTGAGACGGTTATCACAGAGTATCGCAAACGACCTGAGAATGCGCTGGACACCAAGAGCGAAGAGTGGCCGCTGATTGCTACCGCGCTCTGTGATCGACTTTCGAATGGTATGTCGATGGTCTACAGCTTCTATGATGTCGAGCGCGCAGACCGTAGTCTCGGAACCTACATGATACTTGAGCACATAGAGTATGTGCGCCGAATGGGGTTGCCCTATCTTTATCTTGGCTACTGGATCGATGGCTCACGAAAGATGAGCTACAAGACCAAGTTCCATCCGCAGGAGCACCTTGGTCAGAATGGCTGGGAGCGTTACGTAAAGTAGCCGCCGCTCAGCAAACTAAAAGAGCGACGACCATTGGATGATCCACAGCTATAGGGTCATCGATTTAGAACGCAGGGCCAAATTTATTCGATCGTGGAAAGCCCTTCGGAACAATCTTTCCAGCCTGCGCTCGCAGACCATACCACTGCTCCAGATCTTCCAACGATAGCGTGAACGTACGACCAGCCGAGTCAAGCCACGTCAGCCCTTCGGTACCACTGAAGACGCGTACATCTGACAGTGCCGTGCCCTTCAGACGCTGGAGTATAACACCCTTGCCTCGGGTCATTTCATTGACTTCACCGAGCGTGAAAACGAGCAGCTTTCGATTCTCTCCGACGACTGCAACCATGTCTCCATCAACCGGAATACAAACCTTGGCTTCGTCCGGATCAGACACGTTCAGCACCTGCTTGCCCTTCCGGGTCGAGGCAACGATTTCGTCTTCTGGGACAACAAACCCGTAGCCCGCGGTTGAAGCGACCAGGAGTTTACGGCCCGGGCTGTGCACGAAAACATCAACGATGTCGTGGTTCTCTTCGATATCCACCATCAAACGGACTGGCTCACCGTGACCACGGCCACCGGGGAGTTGGTCTCCCGAGAGCGTAAAGAAACGCCCATTGGTTGCATAAACCAGCATGCGATCGGTGGTGTAAGCCTTAACAGCAACTTTCAGCTCGTCACCTTGTTTGAAATCCAAACGGGACAAGTCGTCCTGATGCCCCTTGAGCGCCCGGATCCACCCCTTCTCAGAGAGAATAATGGTGACCGGCTCTTTCTCGATCATCGCCTGGTCGAGATCGACTTCGATTTCTGGAGGGTCAGCAAACACCGAGCGTCGCGCTCCAAGCTCAGTTTTCTTGGAATACTTCTCGCGAACGTCGCGGATTTCTTGGGCGACCATCGACCACTTCAACTGGTCTGATGCGAGCAGCTTTTCAAGCTGTCGTTTCTCCTCGCTGAGACGATCATGCTCAGCACGAATTTCCATCTCTTCGAGCTTGGACAGTGCCCGCAAACGCAAGTTGAGAATTGCTTCCGCCTGCACATCGGTCAATTCAAATGTTGATATGAGAGTTTTCTTAGGCTCATCTTCGAAGCGGATGATCCGAATAACCTCATCAATATTGAGAAACGCGATAAGATATCCGTCGAGGACCTCCAAGCGATGCTCAATCTTGCCCAAACGGAACTCGGATCGCCGCGTCAGGACTTCAAGACGGTGATCAAGCCATTGCTTCAGCACTTCGCGTAAGGACAACACGTTTGGGATCTGTCCATTGGACAGCACGTTCATGTTGAGGCCGAAGCGGACTTCGAGTTCGGAGAGCTTGAAGAGACTTTCCATCATCACCAATGGATCGACGGACCGTGTCTTTGGTTCGATGACAAGGCGAATTTCTTCGGCACTCTCATCACGAACATCGCCTATGAGAGGCAGTCGTTTCTCCGTGATCAAATCAGCCAGTTTCTCGACCAATTTGGCTTTCTGAACCTGATAAGGGATTTCCGTCACGACGATCTGATAGCCACCGCGACCCGTGTCTTCCTTTTCCCACTTTGCGCGTATCCTGAAACCGCCTCGACCGGTCCTATAAGCCTCGAGGATGTTCTCTCGCGGTTCAACCAGCACGCCACCTGTCGGAAAGTCCGGCCCGGGGATGAACTCAATGAGCTTCTCTATTGTCGCGTTTGGATGTTTGATCAGGTGTAACAAAGCATTGCAGAGCTCTTCCGCATTGTGAGGCGGGATATTCGTCGCCATACCCACAGCAATGCCAGAAGCGCCGTTTGCAAGAAGATTTGGAAAAGCTGCAGGAAGCACCGCGGGCTCTTCGTTGGCCGCATCGTAAGTCGCACGGAAATCGACAGTATCCTGGTCAATGCCATCAAGCAGTGCCGTGGCCGTCTCCGTCATGCGGCTTTCGGTGTAACGCATCGCGGCAGCGTTATCGCCATCGATATTCCCGAAGTTGCCCTGGCCATCGACCAGCGGGTATCGGACAGCGAAGTCCTGCGCGAGACGGACGAGTGCATCGTAGATCGCCTGGTCACCATGAGGGTGATAGTTACCCATCACCTCGCCGACGATCTTTGCGCATTTCTTATAAGCTTGGTCTGGGTTCAGCCGCAGCTCGCGCATGGCGTACAGTATGCGGCGATGAACTGGCTTTAGACCGTCTCGGACGTCCGGAAGAGCCCGGTGCATGATGGTGGACAACGCGTACGATAGGTAGCGTTCTTCCAGCGCTTCGCGCAGATTTACGGGCTCGATAGGGCTTTCGCCCGGCAGAATCGGAGTGTCACTCATAGTATCGGACTATCCGACCCAACCGTCGGCCTCAAGTGTCTTTCGGCAACTCTCACCAGCACAAGTTAGCGCACCATTCAACGTGTCGACAGTGCTCTTCGCGCATCGCATCTTCTCACTATATAGATTAGTCTGATGACATAACTCACTCTAAATACGACGTTTTTGCCGCACGCCTTTGACTGGATTTTGGCAACAGGCCGGTCTAACACCCGCCGGTTATCGAAATCGAAAGGGTGCTCCGCGGAAGAGCACATGATTGGTTCCCCAGTCTCCCCTTTCATCGATGGGAGTTTGCGTTTTGTACGACCTGAAATCTTTGACTGCCGCGATCGCCGCTCTGGCGCTCGCTGCCGTGTCTATGACTTTTCTGCCAACACAAGCCACTGCGAAGCGTGCTAGCGCTAGTAGCAGTTCTTCTTGTCTCCCTGGTGTTCTGAAGCGTCGTTTGTCTCAGCTCAGATCCAAATTTGGAGCAATCCGCGTTATTTCAACCTTTCGACGCGGTGCAAGGATTGCTGGAACAGGGCGGCCCAGTTTTCACGCCTCCTGTCGCGCCGTTGATTTCCTGCCGCCTCGTGGGAAGTATAGTGCAGTTGCTAATAGGTTGAAACAGAACCATTTTGGCGGCGTCGGCACGTATAGCTGCGGCATGTATCATATCCATATGGACAATGGTCCAAGGGTTCGTTTTCACAAGTGCGGGCGACGTGGGACCGGTCGCTATGCTAAGCGCAAGCGCAGTCGTTCACGGAAAGCGATTTATCGGAACCGCAAGCGGCGTAGCGCAAGCCGCCGCACGATACGTCGCTCGTTCACCAAGCGAGCCAGAGCCAAAATCAGTCGCAAGAGCCCGATTGTTAAGCGGCAGCGTCGCTCATTGGCACAGCGTTTCGCTAACAATCGTGAGAATCAGAATTCACAATAGCGTTAGAGTTCACGCGAACGCCTGACGCAGGTAGGTCGCATTGCCGTGCACTGATAAGGTCTGATTTCGCAATGAGATTCGGTCCACTGAGTTCGCAGCCATGACGCCTGACCTGCCAGCAGTCGAACTAGCAATCGTTCAAAAGACAAATGATTTCCGTCGGGCTAACCAGCTCGACGGTCTTCGGCTGAATGCACGACTTGATAAAGCTGCGCGTGGCTTTGCTTGGTATCTCGCGCGCACGGGCAAGTTCTCGCATACAGCTGATGGCCGAAGCCACAGTGCCAGGATCAAATCTGCCGGGTACAAATACTGTATTACCGTAGAAAACCTGGCTCTGCACGGTGATAGCCGAGGCTTTCGTGCAGCCCAGCTCGCGCAAGATGCCTTGACGGGTTGGAAGAAGTCGCCTGGCCATCGGAAAAACCTTTTACGCAAATACGTGACCGAGATCGGCATCGGTGTTGCCAAAGCACCGATTGAGCATCGCTACCTCTCTGTCCAGCTTTTTGGACGCCCTGCGGTGCTCAAGTATAGTTTTCGCATTGAGGACAGATCACCCACTGCAATGCGCTATACATTTGATGGTCGAACGAGTGAGATACCGGTGCGCGTGATCGCTACTCATACGGCGTGTCAGCCGGCGCTGCTCACATTCCATCGCGCTAGCATACCTGGCAAGAAGGTTCCGGCGCAGCAGAAGTTTGAGACCCGCGATGGTGACGTATTTGTCTTGAAGGCTTCAAGGACCGGAATTCGGGTTATTCACAAACCCAAGCTGAGATAGCCCTTTTTATCCAGGATGGTGGCCCAAGGGTTTACCGACGGGCGCAGCACGCGTTGACCACGACTTCCAACACCAATCTTGTGTGCGAACGCAAAAAGAGCGTCGCAGGGAAATATTTATCCTGCAACGCCCCGGTTACGTGTCTGAGTTATTTAGGAAGCTTACCGTCCAAACCTTCCACGTAGAAGTTCATGCCAGCAAGATCCTTGTCGGCAATAACCTGACCTGCTTTCAAGAACTCTGTTCCATCCTGCTTCTTTAGTGGACCCGTGAAGGGATGAAGTTTTCCGGCTGAAATCTGATCATGTGCGGTCTCTGCCATCTTCACAACATCGGCTGGTACAGCCTTGCCCCACGGTGCAAGAGCCAACATACCGGTATTGAATCCACCCCAGGTATCGATAGACTTCCAACTTCCATCCATGGCCGCTTTAACTCGGGCAACGTAGTATGGTGCCCAGTTATTGATCGACGCAGTCAGTTGTGCCTTTGGACCGAACTCAGCCATGTTCGATGACTGACCGATCGCATAGATACCCTTCTCTTCTGCAAGCTTCATTGCAGTTGCCGAGTCCGTGTGCTGGAAAAGAACATCTGCACCCTGGTCAATCAGGGCCTTCGCTGCGGCGCCTTCCTTAGCTGGATCAAACCAGGTACTGACCCAAATGATTTTGAACTTGACGTTTGGATTGACTGACTTCGCACCCAGGTAAGCTGCGTTAATACCCATCACCACTTCTGGGATCGGGAACGACGCAATGTAACCGATTGTATTCGTCTTGGTCATCTTGCCGGCAACGATGCCATTCACGTAGCGGGCTTCATAAAAACGAATGTTATAAGTAGAGATGTTCTTGCCACGCTTGAACCCCGTGGCGTGCTCGAACTTTACCTTAGCGAACCGCTTTGCGACTTTGAGCGTTGGGTTCATAAAGCCAAACGACGTCGTAAAGATAATGTCGTAGCCTTGTTGAGCCAATTGCCGAATGACACGCTCAGCGTCCGGGCCTTCCGAAACCTTCTCGACAGATGTGGTCTCAACCTTATCGCCGAACTCTTTCTCGACGGCTAGACGACCTGCATTGTGCTGATAAGACCAACCATGATCACCGATGGGTCCAACATAGACAAAGCCAACCTTCGTCTTATCGGCGGCAATAGCTGTTAAGCCGAAGCCCAATGACAACGTGGTCAAAGCGGCTACCGCACTTATTGCCAAAGTTGCTGCAAATTTCATCACTTTGGTTCCTTCCTGTTCGATTGCATCAGCTTGATGCGTAAAAGGTTTTGCCGAGACTACCTGGTGTGCTCGTATTGGCACGTAATCTGTTTTGCGAAATCAGGACCAGAACCAAAATGGTCGCGATATAGGGCAGCATAGCCAATAGCTGCGGCTCGACCCCAAGTCCAAGCGCCTGTCCGTGAAGCTGTATAATGGTGATCCCGCCAAAAAGATATGCGCCAAGCAGCGCGCGATAGGGCTGCCAGGCGGCGAACACGACGAGTGCTAGAGCGATCCAACCTCGCCCGGCTGTCATGGCCTCAACCCAGATTTGCGTTTGGATGACCGAGAGATAAGCACCGGCCAACCCAGCGCAGGCACCGCCGAAAGCAATTGCGGCGTAGCGATATCCAATCACGCTTTGGCCAATGGCATGAGCAGCTTCGTGGTTCTCACCAACCGCTCGCAATATAAGACCTGTTCTGGTCTTGGTCAGAAACCACATGGTTGAAATGACGAGAAAGACAGAAAAATAGACGATGGGATCATGGCTGAAAATCAGCTTTCCAACGACGGGTAAATCACTGAGCAGCGGTAGATCGAAGTTCGGCACCGGGGCGATTGATTTTCCCGTATAGCTTTGTCCTAAAAGGGATGTCAGTCCCAAGCCAAAGATCGTCAGCGCTAAGCCACTGGCGATCTGGTTTGCGAGAAGACTTTGAGTTAGAACAGCGAACACCATTGAAAGCGCGATGCCGGCTGCAATGGCTGCAACTATACCAATCCAGGGATTGCCGCTTGAGAAGGTGACTGCAAAGCCAACAAGAGCGCCAATGATCATCATGCCTTCGACGCCAAGGTTTAAAACGCCTGCACGCTCCGTGACCAACTCGCCGATTGCCGCCAGAAGCAAGGGGGTCGCGGCCACGATAATGCCAACGGCTATATTAACTGCCAGTTCCATGGGGCTAACCTGTCCTGGCTGCTGATGAAGACGTTTCTCCGCGGTGCGCCCGGAAGGGCGTAAAGCGGACCCGGTACTTGATCAGAATATCTGCGGCGAGAAGATAGAAGAGAAGCAAGCCCTGAAAGACCTGGGTTGTCGCACTTGGCAGGTTCATTGCAATTTGCGCTGTCTCACCTCCGATGTAGGTCAACGCGAGCAAGAGAGATGCGAGTACGACACCAACAGGTGAGAGCCTTCCGAGGAATGCGACGATGATGGCTGTAAACCCATATCCGACTGGTAGAGCCGGAACCAATTGACCAACCGGTCCCGTTGCTTCGAATACACCTGCCAAGCCGGCCAAGCCACCTGACGCCAACAAACAAAACCATACGATCCGTGTCTCTGAGAAACCAGCGAACCTCGCCGCGCGGGCGGATTGGCCAAGGACACGGATTTCAAATCCAATGCGGTGGCGATGCAAAATGATCCACGCCAATACTGCTGCGATGAGCGATATGACTATTCCGATATGCAGACGGGTATCTTCGACCAGGATCGGCAGTATTGCAGCATCATGGAACAGGCGGCTTTCCGGGAAGTTCTGTCCGTCAGGGTCGCGCAATGGGCCGTGCACTAAATAGCTCAGTAGCAAATTAGCGACATAGACCAACATCAGACTTACAAGAATTTCGTTGGTATGAAAGCGCGTCCGCAACAGCGCCGGTATGCAGGCCCAAGTCATGCCGCCAATTGCCCCCGCGACGCAGATGAATGGTAGCACCCATAGACCTTCAACCTCATACAAGGCCAAGGCAACTGCCCCGCCAACCAAAGCACCAATGCTAAACTGACCCTCTGCACCGATGTTCCACACACCTGCGCGGAAGCACAGCGCCAATCCACTCGCGATAATCATCAACGGCGATGCTTTAATCAGGAGTTCCGTTACGGAAAAAACCGAAGTCAATGGCTCAACGAAGATCAAGAGCATCGCGCCAACGGGATCCTTCCCGAGGGCAGCAAACAGCACAAACCCGCTCAAGACTGTCAACATTATTGCCAGTAGAGGCGACGCGTTCTGCATCACCTGTGATGAATGCGGCCTGGGCTCGATCTTCACCATCTAGATCTGTCCACCCATCATCTGGCCGACCGTGGCGGCGTCCAATGCGTCTCTCTCAAAGGTAGCTGATAGGCGGCCTTGCGCGATGACTGCAATGCGATCACACAAATCGAACAGCTCATCTAGATCTTGGGAGATCACCAGGATCGCGCAGCCTTCTGAAGCAAGCTTCATGAACGCATCGTGGATCGAGGCTCGCGCACCGGCGTCAATGCCCCAAGTCGGTTGCGAGACGATCAGCACAGCCGGCGATTGAAGTATCTCTCGCCCCAGAATATACTTTTGCAGATTGCCGCCAGAAAGACTGGCTGCAGCGGCACGCGGCCCGCCGGTTCGCACATCGAAGGCATCAATAACATCACGTGTGTAGGTTTCGGCCTTGCGCCAGTTCATGAAGCCCAGTTTCTCAAGCTGCTGGCGCACACGGGCGGTCAACGTGGCATTGCCTATCAGATCCATCTCCGGCAAAGCAGCGTGGCCGAGACGTTCTTCCGACGCGAAACACATGCCAGCGGCTCGTCGCGCATCCGGTCCCCATTGTCCGACCGGCTGTCCGTCGAACTCAATCGTTTGCGCTTGCACGCAACGCACTTCACCTGCAAGGGCCGAAAGCAGTTCTTGCTGACCGTTACCTGCGATGCCAGCTATCCCGACAATCTCTCCAGCGTGTAATGATAATGTGATGTTCTGCAATGCGACGCCGAAAAGATGCTCGGGTGGCATTGAGAGATCGGCTACACGCAGGCGCGGCTTTTGCTCGACAGTTTTTGCAGGTTGCGCAACGCGCTCAATTTTACCCACCATAAGCTCGGCGAGTTCATCGGCATTGACGGTTCGCGGATCACAGGTCGCAACGACCTTGCCTCGACGCATCACTGTCGCCTGCTCACACAAGGCACGGATCTCATCGAGCTTGTGTGAGATGTAGATGATGCAACACTCCTCACTCGCCAATTGGCGAAGGGTGACAAACAACTGCTCCGCTTCCAGCGGTGTCAGCACCGATGTCGGCTCATCCATGATTAGGATGCGCGGATCTTGCAGCAGACACCGTACGATTTCGACGCGCTGCCGTTCACCTGCCGATAGCCCGTTGATACGCGCGCGCGCATCCAATGCAAGGCCATAAGCATTCGAGTAATGCTCGATCTTATTTGCGAGATTGTCAGTTCGTTCCGCATCTAATGCGATCTCGATATTCTCTTCGACGGTCATGGCATCGAATAACGAGAAATGCTGAAAGACCATACCTATGCCAGCTGCGCGGGCAGCGGCAGGGTTGGCTGGATTGAAGGGGCTACCGCCAAGGCGCATGGAACCGTCATCCAGGTGCAGCAGTCCATAAATCAGCTTTACAAGTGATGACTTGCCGGCGCCGTTTTCACCCAATAGCGCATGGATTTCCCCCGGATGCACTTTGAGTGAAACACCATCGACTGCACGCAGTGAGCCGAAGACCTTTGTCAGTCCGTTCAGCTCTAGCACTGGCGGGCGAGAGCTTACTGGATCCGGGCCCTCGGCAACCAGCACATCACTTCCATCTAGGTCATCTGTTTTTTCTGACACCTGGCCGTCCAATATCAGTCTGCCTTTGTGCTAATGCCGTCCCGCACTCTCGCTTGGACATAATGCACGGGACTGGATGGCAGGATATGCGTCGAAAGCGTGCGCCGATCAACTTATTCCTTGGGCAGTGCAACGGTATAAGATCGGACGGCATTCGAAGCTTCATCGACGACTTATTCTCAATCGTTGGCAGCACTTCCAGTTCGCCGCAACAGTTCGGCCAATCTGCGTCGTGCCTCCGGCATGGATTGCTCACGCGGCAAAAGAACCCTGGTTTGCAGGAAGTGTTCGGTCAGCGCCAGCCCGGCGATGGTATCGTGGACGCCTGTGTGGGCATTTCGTTCCGGCCGGAGAAATGGCGGCAGGTTGAGCAGTTTGTCCGCATACGGCTCACCGGCAGGCGCTGACACGGCACGACCTGATTTCGGAGAAACGTACAATAGTGCGTCTTGGGTGCCGGTTGCAGCACAAGCGCTCAGATCCAGTCCGTATCCTAATTCTTCTAACAACGCGATCTCCCAGCGCACATAAAGAGCCGGCCAAACGTCAGCATCATCCAGAAAGCTCAGAAGGAACATGGAGATCTCAAATAGCGCACCATGCGGATCTCGCTCAGGTAGCAATCGTGCCAATGCCGCCATTGAGGTCAGCCCAGCAAGCGCAAACGCGTCGTCTATGACCTGGGCCGCATAACCTCGGCGAAGCTCAAGGTTCACCTGACCAAGTTGATCGGCCAGTCGTGCTTTCCAAGTTGCTTCAACATGATTGCCAATCTGGAGAACAGGCCGCTTTTTGCGTGAGCGTCCTCCATGCACCAGCCCAAGGTGACGGCCATGATCGCGCGTAAACAGTTCGACAATCGATGCTGTCTCGCCATGTGCGCGAACTGACAATATTAGAGCTTCGTCTGTCCATTCCATCGCTAGCCTGCACTGCAGAAGTTGTTCGACGGCCAGTTAAAATGCTGCGGCACGCACGTGTTCGCACAAAACCACGGTATGGAGCCTCAGACAAAACCAATAGGAGGCTCGACTAGTCTGAGTATTAAGTTGGAAAGTCGAGCCCTAGATTGCGATAACGCTCTGGGTCGTCCGCCCAATTTTTTCGAACTTTGACGAAAATAAACAGGTGCACCGGTTTGCCTGTAAGGTCTGCCAGTTCGGCTCGAGCAGCACTTGAGATGGCTTTCACTGACTGTCCGGCTTTTCCCAATACAATTCGTTTCTGACTATCCTGCTCGACAAAGATCGTTTGCTCGATGCGGATCGACTTGTTCTTCAGACGTTTCCAATCAGTTGTCTCCACCGTAATTGCATACGGTAGTTCCTGATGGAGGCGGTCGTAGACTTTTTCCCGGGTGATCTCGGCAGCGAGTAATCGCATCGGCAGGTCTGAAATATCATCTTCAGGGAAATGCCAAGGTCCTACCGGCATACGCTCGGTTAACAGTCCTAGTAGCTCCGGAACTCCGTCTCCAGTAAGAGCAGAGACCGCCAACGTTTCATCGTACTCAACGACTTCGTTCAATTTCTCGATGAGCGGCAAGAGGGCCGCTTTAGACTCGAGGCGATCCACCTTATTCAAAACCAGGATTTTGGGGGCCTTGATATCGCGAACCCTTTCGGTGATCGCGTCGACGTTGTCATCAATACCACTCGCGGCATCTATGAGCACCACAATAAGATCTGCATCGCTTGCGCCGGTCCATGCTGCCGAAACCATCGCCCGATCAAGACGACGACGCGGCTGGAATATTCCTGGTGTATCGATCAAAACAATCTGCGCACTGCCTGACATCGCAATGCCGCGAACCATCATCCGTGTTGTTTGAACTTTCCGGCTAACAATCGTTACCTTCGCGCCGACCAGTTGATTGACAAGCGTGGATTTGCCCGCGTTCGGCGCTCCGATGATTGCGACAAAGCCGCAACGATGCTCAGATTCGTCGTTGGACGCTGTCATCGGTTTCTGGTCTTCGTTATCCATTTGACCGCTTCTATGCCTTGTTCTTTTCCCGCCAGACACCTTCTCTCACCAGAAGTGCGCGGGCGGCCTCTTGTTGAGCAGACCGCTTTGAGCTGCCCTCACCTTGCTGCGGTTCTATCCCCTCCACCGAGACCTCGGCCACAAAACAGGGATTGTGATCCGGCCCCGTCCTCGATATTTCTGTATAGCGCGGCAAGCGTAAGCTCTGAGACTGTGCCCACTCCTGAAGGGCTGACTTCGGATCGACTTTGGTTGTGGTAATCTCGTCGAGCCGTTCACCCCAAATAGCGTGGACGACCCGTTTAGCAGCATCAAAGTCGCGGTCTAGAAAGACGGCACCCAGTATCGCTTCGACGGCGTCGGCTAGAATGGTTTCCTTTTCTCTACCGCCATTGTCGGCCTCGCTTGACGAGAGAATGAGGAACCGACCGAGGTCAATTTCTTTTCCAACTTCAGCGCAGGTGTCTCCGCATACGAGCGCATTAAAGCGGCGTGCGAGGTCACCTTCCCTCACATCGGGTAGTGATTTGTGCAGATGTTCGGCGACAACGAGACCAAGAACACGATCACCAAGAAACTCCAAGCGTTCATTGTCGATGCGCTTATTCGCAGACTGTCGCACACTACCGTGAGTAAGCGCGCGGACCAGAAGGTCCTGATCGCGAAACTTGCAGCCTAAAGCTGTTTCCAATTCAGCGTATTTGTTCTGTCGCGACAAGTCTACCTTACGAGGTCAAAGAAGCGGGTCCATCGGATACCTGCCGGCCAGGTCCAAGGCATAACCAAGCGGAAGTTTCCACCCTCACCGCTGTCGGCTGAAAAGAAGATAACCTCAGCACGGCCAACAAAGTTGTCATGCGGAACAAAACCGACACCCCACTGCGCGCGACTGTCCGTAGAGTTATCTCGGTTATCGCCCATCATAAAATAGTGGTTCTTCGGAACTTGGAAAACCGCTGTATTGTCGAAGGGGCTATTCACCTCTTCATCAAGCACCCGATACTTCACACCGTTCGGCAGTGTTTCTTCGTATTGGGGCACGCGACGCCGTAGGCCAGATGAGCTGACAGTCTCGAAGTCAGCGATCCGCCTTTTAGGTACTGCTTTGTCATTGATGTAAAGGACACCGTTGCGCATCTGAATGCGATCACCCGGCATTCCGACAACACGCTTGATGTAGTCGGTCGAATTGTCTCGGGGCAGCTTGAATACAGCAACGTCACCGCGCTGAGGTGTACCGGAGAACACCCGTCCACTAAACGGTACCGTACCCCACGGGAACGAATAACGGCTGTAGCCATACGATAGCTTGGAAACGAATAAATAGTCGCCAACCAGCAACGTGCCCTTCATTGAACCGGATGGAATGTTAAACGGCTGATAGAAGAATACTCTGACGATCATCGCCAGAATCAACGCCTGGATGACGACTTTGACAGTTTCCCACCAACCGCCCTCGCCGGTGCTTTTGGCGCTGCTATCTGAACCCATTCAAAGCTCCTCAGCCTCGCCTTCCGACGGCAGGGCGGGTTGTATTATCGCTCTCAGGCATTTCTCCTAGCGCGCTATGCAGCCCGCCACAAGCGAGAGAGTGTCGCCTCTCAACCTGCTGTATCAATATTCGTGGGATTGGCCGAAATTATAACGATCGCCTGTGCCCACGGGAAATCATCAGTGGCTGTCAAATTGATCTGTGGGGTGTGTCCTGACGGTATCATCGCCTGCATTCGCAAGAGGGCTCCACCGGTCAATTCCAGTGTCGGTTGTCCTGTAGGCAGGTTGATCACTCCCATATCCCTCCAGAATACACCACGACGGAAGCCTGTGCCGAGTGCTTTTGAGCAGGCCTCTTTTGCTGCGAACCGCTTGGCCAGCGTCGGTGCCGCATTGGGACGCCTCGCAGCCTTTTTGCGTTCTAGATCTGTGAAGATACGGTTTGTGAAGCGCTCGCCAAAGCGCTCCAAAGTCTGCTCAATTCGGCGAATGTCGACCATGTCATTACCGACACCGATAATCATTCTACTGCTCCCGCCTTATTCCTGGTGGTTTAGGCGGACCGGCGTAGATGGGTTGGATACCGCGCTTCATCCATGACCTGGCGCATTTGGCGTACTGCGGGACTTAGACCAGAAAATATGGCCTCGCCTATCAGAAAGTGACCGATATTGAGCTCAACCACTTCATCGATATCAGCAAAGACTGGAACAGTTGTATAGGTCAGACCGTGACCAGCATGAACTTCCAGGCCCGCAGCGTGCGCATGCTTGGATGCAGCTATGATCCGATCAAGCTCTTGCTGCATTGCAGCCGCGTCATTCGCCAGCGCCAACTCGCAGTAGTGTCCAGTATGGAGCTCAACCACATCTGCACCAATCCTATGAGACGCGTCTATCTGCGCTAAGTCTGGTTCGATGAACATAGAGACACGGGAACCGACGTTCTTTAGCTCGCTGACACAACGGGTCAAATGGTTTTGTCCCACCCTGACGTCGAGACCGCCTTCCGTCGTGCGCTCTTCTCGTCGCTCGGGCACGAGGCAGCACGCATGCGGGACATGACTGCACGCAATAGCCAGCATTTCATCGGTCGCCGCCATCTCGAAATTCAAAGGTCGTGTCAGTTGTTCCTTTAGGTTGGCGATATCTTTGTCTGAGATGTGTCGACGATCTTCACGCAAGTGCGCGGTAATTCCGTCAGCGCCCGCATCGATTGCGATATGGGCCGCCCGTAATGGATCGGGGTGGGCGCCTCCGCGCGCATTCCGGATGGTCGCAACGTGATCGATGTTGACGCCCAATCTCTGCCTTGGTCTCTGGCCCGCGCTCATATCTCACCTCTCAAAGCTTGGCGATATTCTCTAGTAATTCCAATGAGATCCTGGTCATACTTACACTAATTGGAGCAATCTCTCCAGCGGTAGCATCATTCGAATACGCGTTCAGTTTTGTTAACCACGGGGACCGCACGCAAGCCTGCAATAATCTTGTTCAGGTGCTCAAGATTCCATACATCGATCTCAATCAACATCTCTGTATAATCGGAAGCGCGCGCAAGCATCCGAAGATTGTCGATGTTGCCGTCTGCCTCACCTATGACCTCTGCAATCTTGGCCAGTGACCCTGGCTCATTGATCGCGGTCACACTGATTTTTGAAGGGAATCTCTCCGGCCGGGTTGGATCGATATCCCAAGTTACATCAACCCAATTGGCGTTCTCGAATTCGCGCAATCTTGGCGAGTGAATCTGGAAGATCTTGATGCCTTCGTTGGGCACGAGCACGCCGACGATCCGATCACCGGGAACCGCGCCGCCTTCTTGAAAGGTCACCGGTAGGTCGTTCTTGAACCCTCGGATGGGAACACTTCTACCGGTGGTCGTTACCGGCATGGCAGACGCGCCGCCAGGCAGATAGAACTTGAGGCCCATAACGCGCGCAAGATTGAACCATCCGTCCTGATCTTTAACGTGATCATGCCGGTTCCGTGGAAAGAACTTGGGTGGCGTCACAGATTGGTGCACAGCTTCTGGCTCTATTCCCTTAAGTGCATCCTTCACAGAGAGTTCGCCACGTCCGATCGCAACCAGGACATCATCGACGGTTGCAACTGAAAACCGGGTCAGATTTTCTGCCAACCGCTCATCAGAGAATTCAACATTGGCCTTAAGGCAGGCTGCTTCCAGCAGTCTTCGACCA
Organism: Filomicrobium sp.; assembly: GCA_002689605.1. GTDB lineage: Bacteria > Pseudomonadota > Alphaproteobacteria > Rhizobiales > Hyphomicrobiaceae > Tectiglobus. Next base: position 32,620 of record NZGY01000079.1, on the reverse strand, counting down.
AGCTCAACATATTGACGGCGCAAAGCATCCCGTGCAGCCCGACGGATGGCTGACCGGGCCCGGCCAGTTGCTGCAACGCGCTCCCAAGCGGCCGGCGGTGTCTGAGTTTCCGAGCGTTGGATTTCGACTTCATCGCCATTGCGCAGAACCGTGGACATAGGCATCGGCCTGCCGTTGACGATAGCGCCAGTCGCCGTGTTCCCGACATCGGTATGAACCGCATATGCGAAATCAATCGGCGTTGCGCCTCGCGGTAACGCTATTAATCGGCCCTTTGGCGTAAAGCAGAATACTTGGTCGTGAAACAATTCCAGCTTGGTGTGTTCCAGAAATTCTTCCGGGTTTCCNTCAAGCAGTGTTTCCACGAGATGGCGCAGCCAACCGTAAGGCCCGCTATCACGATCAATTGCTCCGTTCTGGCGAGAGGCACCACCGGCGGCCTTATAGTTAGCGTGGGCGGCGACACCGTATTCGGCGATGTCATGCATCCGCTCGGTACGGATCTGTAGCTCCACGCGCTGATGCTGNGGTCCNACGATTGTCGTGTGCAAAGAGCGATAACCGTTCTGCTTCGGCGTTGAGATATAGTCCTTGAAGCGACCAGGCACCGCCCGCCATTTCGTGTGCGCGAGACCGACGACCTGATAGCATTCAGCNATGTTACTGACGATAATACGGAAACCATAAACGTCNGACAGCTGCTCGAGGGAGATCTGACGGTTCTCCATCTTTTGCCAGACGGCGTAGGGTGTCTTGCGGCGACCGTCGATCTTCCCCGAAAGACCAACGTTTGCCAGTTCAGCTTCCAACGCGAACTTGATCTCTTCAATTAATCCTTGATTGCGTTCGTGGAGCCGGGACAGCCTGTCACCAACAGTTTTGTAGGCCTCCGGATTGATCCAGCGGAAAGCTTGATCCTGTAGCTCTTCAAGGACATTTCGCATGCCCATACGGCCAGCTAAGGGCGCATAAATGTCGAGCGTTTCTTGGGAGATTCGTACGCGCTTTTCTGGGTTGACGAATTCAAGCGTGCGCATGTTGTGCAGCCGGTCCGCCAGCTTCACAAGTAGAACGCGAATGTCGCTGGATATCGCAATCAGCAGCTTGCGAAAATTCTCNGCCTGNTCTGCNTTTTTTGTAANGAGNTCAAGCTTCTTGATCTTNGTCAGGCCATCGACCAGAGCACCAATATCGGGACCAAANAAGCGGTCGATTTCCGCCCTTGTCGCCTCAGTGTCTTCGATGACGTCGTGTAACAGAGCTGTTGCGATGGTCTCATCGTCGAGACGCAACTCCGTGAGGATTGCGGCAACCTCAAGTGGGTGGGCAAAGTATGGATCACCAGATGCGCGCTTCTGATTCGCGTGCGCCTTCATCGCGTAAACGTAGGCACGGTTTAACATAGNCTCATTGGCATTCCGGTCGTATGCAAGGACCCGTTCAACCAACTCAAACTGGCGCATCATATTGTTATGTTTGCACTCCCATCAGCGTTTAAGATCGCACAGTAAAAATAGACGAAACATCATATCCTCCGCAANCATACTGTTGCCGAGTGAAAGCNGCNCGCNCGCTGACTGNAAGCTTGNCAGGTGCGCCACATTGGCAGTGCTGGTATGNTCAGCCAGCCGAGTGTTCAGCCAAAGTGTTTAGCGACCACGACCGCTGCCACTTCCCCCGCCAATGGCTGCAGACGGCTCAGTTGGTGTCAGGCTTTCCATTCCACGCAACAACTGCTCTTCGGTCAGAACGTCAACAATCGTGTCAGTTGACTGGTCATCACGACCCAACATTGGTCCACGACGCTCACTCACAAGAATTGGAGCTGCACCCTCTTCCGGCTCGTCGACCTCAACATTCTTCTGAATGGAGTGGATCAAGCCCTCACGCATGTCGTCNGGTGCCACTGTCTCATCAGCAATCTCCCGCAGCGCAATGACTGGGTTCTTATCATTCTCGCGTTCGATGGTGATCGGGCTACCATTGGCGATAGAACGAGCGCGATGCGCGGCCAACAGTACAAGCTCAAAGCGGTTATCGACTTTATCGACGCAATCTTCGACGGTCACGCGTGCCATTGCAAAGCTCCAATAAATCGGGAAACCGGGCTGGGACCCATCAGGTCGACCAAACTTGTTTCAGGGGGCACCGAAAATGCGTTCGGCAAACNATTTTTGTTTTATCGCACGCTTTCACAACTAAATCAATGGCATCAGGAGGCCTGCCAGGCCCAGCTTTTTGGAATTGCGAGGGCCACTTCAGCTGACATTGCACTTCGGTTTCACCATCCAAGTACTTGTGCCAACGGTGATAATCTGTTTTCCCTTATAGATGATGCCGTAATGAACAAGCGGGCTCGGCGCACCTCATAACGTACGTNTCGTTGTTTTTCTGGATTTGGACCATAGCTCTTACTGCTCAACTAGAATGTTGTTTTGACTTAAGAATCGTTACAAGGTTGGGTTAGATTGGCTCTGTGTTCAACCTAAAGTTGCCATTCATGCGACACGGCAGCCCGNTCGCACTGTAACGTATTCTCAAACGCATGATCGTGACTACGNAGGCCTTGTGATTGTCTAGTGATATTGTCGGNCGAATTCCAGTTCCTATGTCTGCTATAAGCAGGCAGATTTTTTAGCCTCACTTGACACACAGTTAACTGATGAATTTCATGCACCTCGTGATCGCGCTGCTACGCGGCTCGCGCGGGGGATATAGAGGTGATCGATGCATTTTTACCAAGATGAGAAAATAGCTTTATTCATCGACGGTGCNAATTTGTACGCAACGGCGAAGTCACTTGGCTTCGACATCGACTACAAAAGATTNTTGAAGCATTTCGNGCAGAAAGGCCACCTGATCCGGGCTCTCTACTATACTGCGCTNGCTGAGGATCAAGANTACAGCTCAATCCGACCGCTCATCGACTGGCTGGATTACAACGGCTACACGATGATTACAAAGCCGACGAAAGAGTTTACCGACGCGAGTGGTCGCCGGAAGATTAAAGGCAATATGGACATTGAACTGGCCGTTGATGCCATGAAGCTTGCGCCGAGCCTTGACCATATCGTGCTGTTCACGGGTGATGGAGACTTTCGCGCTCTTGTTGCAGCAATGCAGGGCATGGGCAGACGCGTGAGCGTGGTTTCGACATTGCAAACACAGCCCGCAATGGTTGCGGACGAACTCCGCCGTCAAGCCGACCAGTTCATCGACCTAGCCGATCTGGAGCAGGTCGTTTGTCGAGACNGTGGCGGGACTGGNGCCCGTCCGCCAGCAGCAGCGAAAGCCCCTGCGGGCAACCGAACAGCGCGCGCGCCTGCACCAGTCCGTTTTGACGATCTCGGTGAAGATGATTATGCAGATGACGACCTCTAGACCGATTGGTATATGGGTGTTCGTGTATGGTCAGCGGTGACGTAAGGAGCTTGTGTGTGATGAGCTTCAGAGCCCCGCTAAGTCGGATCCGGATGCAAGCGTGTCAGCTGAACCACCGCATGATTGCGAATTATGNCCGAGACTAACAGNGTTTCGATCGTCNTGTCAGGCNGAACACCCTGATTGGTTTAACGGCGCGGTTTCCTCGTTTGGACCCGAAGATGCACGATTATTGATCGTTGGTCTGGCGCCAGGAATGCAAGGGGCAAATCGNACGGGGCGCCCCTTTACGGGCGACTACGCAGGAGATCTGCTCTACGCAACCCTTGACCAATTCGGTTTCTCGAAAGGTCGTTATGGGGCANCGCCGAACGATGGGCTGACCTTGATCGATTGCATGATNACTAACGCTGTGCGCTGCCTACCGCCGCAGAACAAGCCAACTGCAGCAGAAATCAATACGTGCCGTTCTTTTTTGGATGCGCGCANCAAGGCACTGCCAAAGCTGCGTGCTATCATTGCGTTAGGGCGTATCGCCCATGAGGCAACCGTGGTGGCATTTGGTCAAAAAAAATCGGCATATAAATTTGCACATGCGGCTAGTCATGCTCTGCCTAACTCCAACAACAGTCTCGATATNCGCTTGTTCGATAGCTATCATTGCTCGCGATATAACACCAACACGGGTCGCTTGACCGCGGATATGTTTGAGCAAGTATTCCGAGACGTATCTGATTACCTCAATGAATAGATAAGACCGCAATCACCTTTCTGTCGCTCCGTTAGACTTGCGGCTTGCTCGCTCCCTGNCGCGGCATTGCAACTAATGCCACTCTGCTAGCGCTTGGTTGTTGGCCNTCATCCAACGGNAACCTGCATGCAATCGATGGAGCTATCTANGGCGAAGCGCTTGCAACACATGACTGTGAATTGCGCAATCTTGTCTGTTTGTACCTACTTGTTAGACTGATGTTTTGCACCTGCCCATGTGGCCCAGCCGAAGGAGGTGCTATGNCGTCTACGTTTTGGCAACACAGGCGCAAGCTGCATCGAGTGATAACTGTTTTTGCCCTGGCAATTATGCTGTTTCAGTCTATCGGTATTTCGATCGCTAGGGCGTGTACCGAAAATGCGATGCTGGTGTTTGATGCCTCCGGTTCAATGACGGCCTTCCAAGATGGCAGATCGAAAATCAACGTCGCGCGCCGCGCAGCCGCGGACGTCCTGCCCGATGTGACNCGCACTNGTCCAACTGGACTCATTACCTATGGCGGCGGCCTTGGGCCAGNCTGCAGTGATTACGTGATGCGCGTACCTCCGGCTCGCAATACAGGAAAACGCATTCTCTCAGAATTGCATCAGTTGATTCCCNAAGGCGCGACGCCTCTCTCTGACAGTGTCGAATTGGNTGTTGAGACTCTCCGTCGGCGATCGGAACAGGGTATTGTAGTGCTGNTCACAGACGGTATTGAAAACTGTGGCCGACCAAGCTGCNAACTGGCGAAGCGCCTGCTCCNGGACGGCTCGCGCATACGCGTTCATGTGATTGCGTTCTTCCTNCGCGATTGGCGAGCGGACACCTTGAGATGCCTGACCGATGCGACTGACGGGACCTACGCCACCACTCATTCTCTTGAAACGCTTCGTGCCGCTCTGNGGCGGGTGCTTGGGTGCAAACGAATTTCGGCCTTGTACCGCNACTAAGTCGATGNGTAATGGCGCGTTCGGTCAAGCGACCAANCGCTCTGCATCTGAGAGGCTGACTGGCTTGTNTTCCAACAGTATGTCGATCTTGTCATCGTCGGATGTGNCGGCAGATAACGGATCACGCGGACTGAGCCTATGATCCACNACCATGCNAGANAATATTAGCCTCCGNGCATCGCCTCCNNCTGCGCCCAGGGNAGCACCTTCGCAAGCCANAAATACTGCACTAGTTACATTGTAAAGCGCATCCGAAGCCTGTCGGCAGAGTGGTTCATTGCCNGTGCTCGCNACGTCCTCAGCAAANCCAAATGCGCGATCGACNGTGCTCGANAACTCNCCNCGGTATTGACCTGGNAGTTCCGCTGTATCGTCCAACCGCTCCTGAAGATCATCTTTGAGATCGCGATGAGCTCCAACTTTTGCGACAGCGCGCGTAATGATATCGAGCGCATTAATGTTCGATGTCCCTTCCCAAAGTACGCCGAGATGCGCGTCACGGACGAGCCGGGCATTCANCCAGTCTTCGATGTATCCGTTGCCCCCGCGCACCTCCATTGCTCCGGTGGCGACTTCAATATTGTCGCGCNCAGATCTGAATTTGATGAGTGGTGTTAGAATGCNGACAAGCTGCATTGCCTTCGTGTCACCCTGTTCNGCGAGATGAAGCTGCGTCGCAGTACACATAACCATTGAAAGTACCTGTTCGGTCGGCACCATGAGTTTCATCAACTGGCGGCGAAGCAACGGCTTGTTTTTAATGTAATCACCAAATGCGATGCGGTCTCCCGCAACTGCCAGCGCCTCGTTCAAACATCGACGCATCATTCCCGCAGCACGCACACCATGCGAGAGACGAGACATGTTGACCTGATCCATCATCTGTTTCAGGCCCTGGTTACGGCCCGGTCCGACTTCACCCAGCGCGTANGCCGTTGCTCCTTCNAACTTGATCTCGCCTGAAGCCATAGACTTGCTGCCCATCTTCGGTTTGAGGCGGACAATACGATAGNTGTTACGGCTGCCATCCTCGCGATGTCGTGGCGAGGCAAAAAGACCGAGACCTGACGTGCCAGGCGCACCACCTTCTGGCCGAGCCAGTAGAAGTGCCACATCACCATCTGCGCACGAGCAAAANCACTTTTCCCCGTAAAGCCGCCATTCGCCATCTTCCCAACGGGCCTCAAGTTCGATGTTGCCGACATCGGAACCGCCGGTTTTCTCAGTCATGAACTGAGCACCCTTGAGAATTTTGGTCATGTCCTGGCTCCACATACCAGGCAGCAAACGCTCTTTAGTTACTTCGTCGGCGTACCTCTCAATCAGCATTGCGGATGTATCAGTTGCCGAAATCGGGCACATCAGACCAAACTCAGACTGAGTGAAAAGGTACTGGAACGTATATTTGGCTATCGGAGGTACTTTGTCTGGCCATCCGTGCACCCCTGCTTTTCGCGACATACAGTGAATGCCAAATTCGCCGAAACCGATCTGCTCCATTTCCCGATAGGCCGGGTGAAACTCAATCCAATCCTCGTCAAGGCCGCGCGGTGATCTCACATGCAGTACGGGCTGGTGTACGTCCGAGAGCCTGGCCAACTCGTCCAAACGACCGCCTGCAATTTCACCAAGATGTTGGAAATGCGGTGTCATGTGCGCCCGCAGCTTCTCTTNCATGTAGAGNTGAAGTAACNACTGNAGACTATTGTCGATTTCATGGAAGTTCTCGCCAGAACAATCGCGGGCAATCCACTCGTCCAGGCTCTTCGGAAGTTCTAGTTCAACTGCTTCGACAACGCTCATTGGGTTCTCCCGTCGATCGATTCCCCTATGGTGTCAAATGTTTGGTTTCTTGGCCAGTCATTGACACAGTTCAATGCGTGGTCTCAGCTACGTGATATGTTGGCACACAACGGCGGCTGAGTGAATGCGTTCAGGATCGCTAGATCGTGTTGCTCAGCGAACACTGACCCGCTTCCATCCCCGAATCGGCTTACCTGTATACTGTCAGACGACCAAAACCCTAGTGCTTAGCGGTGTCGCTCGGATGACGACCGATGGTCTATTCATCCATGACGGAGCGGCAAACTTTTGCTATAGCGTGCAGGCCGGGATTAACAGGAGACCATACTGGAATGCAGACCAGCCGCGTACGTTGGTTTTGGGGGGTACNAGCTGTCGCAATCATATGTTTGATAGCGCTGCAGATTGAACGACCGCGTATGGCAGAAGAACTTAAGCTTCGCGCGGAATCTGCACTCCGTCAGGCCGGGATTGATTGGGCATTTGTTGTTATGTCCGGTCGNAAAGCGAAGCTGGTTGGTCAGTCGGTTGCCGAGCAAGAGCAGCATCTGGCTGAGCGCATCGTCGCAAATGTCTGGGGCATTGAAGATGTTCAGAACGCATCACAGCTAGCTGAAGTTGAAGAAAACTATGTCTGGTCGGCTGCGGTGANAGATGGCGCCATACATCTCACCGGCTTTTTCCCNAATAACAACGCGCGCCGTANCGTTTTAACAACAGCGAAGCAGGNTTTTCCCCGGCTGGCAGTGAGCGACAGGATGAAGCCGGCTCGCGGGGCTCCTCAAGACGGGGTCTGGCTCGGTGCCATACAGTTTAGTCTCGCACAGTTGTCACGCTTNGAGAAGGGTGGCGAAGTTTATCTGGATGGCACAAAGCTGGCCATTGCCGGAGTTGCGAACAGCGTTGGAGCCTACCGCACGATCAAGGGACAGCTTTATCGGAACGTTCCGACAGGTGTCATACTGGTCAATGACAAGGTCAAGCCGCCGGTTGTTTATCCGTTCGAATGGCAAGCGAACTACGAGAACAGCCAGTTGGTTCTACAGGGCTACGTGCCCAGCGAGCGCGATCGTGATGCGCTTATCAAGATTGCGAAGTCAGTCTTCGTGAAATCGCCGATTGTCGACAAGATGTCGGTCGCGGGAGGCGCGCCTGAACAATGGCTGAATACTACAGGTGTGGNGCTCCAAGAACTCGCCAAACTCGACACCGGGACGGCTAGTCTATCCAATACCAAGCTGACAGTGAAAGGGCAGGCACAGAAGCAAGCTGTCGCTGATGCGGTGCGAACTGCCCTGTTGACGCGCATCACANCTCTTTACCAACTGACTCACGATCTGAAGTTTGTTGAAGCNACAATACCGACTATCAACCCGTTCACAACNACGGTGCTNAGCGAAGGCAAACACCTGCTCTTGTCCGGGTACACACTGGGAGAGAGTGAGACGAAGAAGATCATCGCTGCGATCCGCTCCGCCCGACCCAAGGTTACAATCGACAATCGCCTTGCGCTTGCCAAGGGTGCGCCAGACGGATGGTTGAGCTGCGTAATTGCGGGCGTGCAAGGCTTGGTCAAATTGGAGACAGGTCGCGCGGAGGTGACCGATCGGAAGCTGCTTGTTACGGGATTGACGCGCAATGAAGAGGTTCACGACGGGCTGCCCAAGCTTGTTCGCGCCGCCGCCAATCGCGCTTGCAAGGAAGAACTGAAGATTGAGCTGAAGCTTCCACCTGAACCGAACCTGGATTGGAAAGCCCTTTACGACGGTTCCAAGCTGAACATCCAAGGCAGAGTTCCGAACTCAAGCGTTGAGACAAGTCTACGCGAGCAGGCGAGTAAGCTTTTCCCTAAGGTTGATGTCACAACNGATCTTCGCATTAAGCCNTCGCAAAGCAAGAAGTGGGGACGCGTGGCTCTGGCTGCTTTAGAGCAGCTCGCAAAGTTGCGCTCCGGTAGCGCAACAATTGCAGCACAAGTCCTGACGCTAGAAGGNGAGGCGGCGGATACTGCTGTTGCGACTGCAGTTAAAGACCAACTTAAGGCTACGATCGCCAAAGGTTACAAGGCAAACGCCAAAATCATNGTCAAATCCGCAGCTATGCTTTGGGCTGAGCAGAAAGCCAAGCGAAAGGCACAGGAGGCTGCAGCGGCGGCCGCTAAGATCGAGACTGAGCGGCGCCGCAAGGAAGAAGAAGCCGAGCGGGCTGCAAAACTCGAGCTGGAGCGGCAGATAAAGGAACGCGAGCGTCAAAAGCTCGAAGCNGAAAGGAAAGCGCGCGAAGCCGAANAAGCGGCACGCGCAGAAGAGGCAAAGCGCAAAGCGGAAGNGGCCGCCCGTCTTGCCGCGATTGANGAGCAGAAGCGAACCATTCGCTTGTCGCGCGTGAAATGCCAAGAGTCTCTGAATGAGACANTAGCGGAGGGCGTGATCAATTTCGCGCCAGGCAGTGACAAACTGGAAAAAAGTAGCTTTCCAACCCTCGACAAGGTGGTTGGCCTATCTGAACTCTGCCGTGCGAGCAGCATTGAAATCAGTGGTCATACAGATTCAAGAGGGTCTGCCAAATTTAATATGGAACTCTCGGAACGGCGTGCTGAGGCNGTTCGCAGCTACCTCACGCAAAAGGGCCTGCGGGCTGAAAAGTTGACGNTCNAGGGCTTTGGNGAAGCAGAGCCTTTGGTTCCCAACACCACAGCTCGCAACCGCGCCCGAAATAGGCGCATTGAATTCAAAGTCGAGGTCAACTAACGGCTTGGTTGGCCGTTCATCTCCAAACNCATAAGGTCAGGTATGGATTATCTCGTTGCCCAGTTGGCTTGGTACATCGCGGCCGCTTTTGTGGTCGGGCTTGTAATTGGTTGGTTTTCCTGCGGTCCGCGAGAGAAATCCTGAACGTACTNAACCTAAGCCCCCGACNAAATCGGTCAGTNGAGAATATCTGGAAGGTTAGTTTTGATGTGGTCGTTGCTCTTGCAATCCCTGGTTTTGCTTTTAGCAGCCTATTTTGTGGGCGTGTGGATTGGCTGTATGGCACGCCGCCTGATTGCCCCACCTAAGTCCCAGACGTCTGGACAGCCACTTCAATCGACTNCGCCACAACCCGCAGTGACTGCGTCTCCAGCTCAAGNGCCCGCCGCACCAGCAGTNCAAGTAANTCCGGAGCAACCTGCACTTGCTTCACAGTCGGTAGATCCTGCATTGCAGGCAGCTGCAGCTGCGAGCGCAGCCGTTGCAACAGCGGTTTCAGCCCAACAGGTCGTGGCAGCACAAAGCGCATCTGAAAGCGCGGCAGCACCCGCTAGCGTTGCGCAGCAGATCCAATCGATCGGCACCAGCGCTGATCCCGTTGCAGCGCGCTCACACATCAAACCCGAACCCTTTCCAGATGGTCGGCTGCCGGCCGCTGTTGGCGGTGGAGGTGATGCTGCATCTTCAGTTGCCGCTGTTGTTGCGCAGCCTGAGCCCGAAGCACCTGCTCCTCGCCCGCTGCCGCAAGACTTAACTGCGATTCAGGGCATTGACGCCGCGACAGCCGTCGTCTTGGAGCGCGAGGGCGTGACCCGCTACGAGCAGCTCCCGGCTTGGAAGGAGGGAGATGTCGCGCGGATCAACCGTGCATTGGGTGGCATGCGCCGCGTACAGGAACAGAATTGGATCGAGCAAGCGAAGATCCTAGCAAGTGGTGGTTTGACGGCATATGCGCGCCGACGCAAAGCAAGTGCAGCAGCTGGAGCACCTTCACATACCCAGATTGTCCAGCCCACGCCGGATCAGGGTGATGCCGTTAGCCTGAGCNCAACGTCAGCTTCTNCTTCGCCTGCAGCAGCGGCGGGNGCATCANNGCTAGGCGCTNCGGCAAACTCTTTGGTTACAGCGGACGTTGTCGGTGACGACCTCACAGCGATTGATGGTATCACGCCGGAGATTGCAAGATTGCTTAANGANCAGGGCCTTAAGCGNTANGCGCAGATTGCNAGGCTCGACGATGCAGCCGCCAATCGNCTGAACGGCTTGCTCGGTATTGAGCAGCGCGTACAGAAACAGCATTGGGCAGCGCAAGCGGCAGCGTTATCCGGAAGCACGCCGAACACGACAGCAGCGCCAACCGTGCAGTCTGCGCCGACGGCACCTGCCGCGGCTGCGGCCATGCCGGCAACGGCAGTTGGATCGGAAGAACAACCCGGCGCACAGAACACCTCTNCACCNGATGATAATCTCATGCGGATTCGAGGTGTCGGAGACGTTATAGAACGCAAGCTNCGCTCACTCGGCTTTAGCACTTATGCATCCATTGCCGACTGGAGAGAGCATGATGTGCGGAAAGTTAGTGAGGCTTTGGATTTTCGCGGACGCATTGAGCGGGAGAATTGGATAGAGCAAGCTCGGATTCTGGCCTCAGGCGGACAAACTGAGTTTTCTCGTAGATTTGACTCTGGAGAGTGAGCCTCGCAATCGGCTTGACTGACCGCTTGACGTACGTGACAGCCTAAGGTTGGTTTGTTGGGCAAGTCGCGGATTTGTATTTCGTTGGGACATATCCGACATCNGAGTTTCTGAGAATCGAAAGTATTGATGCACGTCGTCTCTTTGCGATGTCAAAAACGCACGACGAGCAATCGCCTGCAGTCATGCTTATTGGTTTCAGCCGGATTGGACTGTGCATATTCGGCGAAGAGCGNGCCACTCAGTTGGNGTGAGCGCCGGTGTTGATGCGTAACNCTTGCTTTCCTCAACCATTTTGGCCCGCTCCTCCGGAAANGGATGCNTTCGCAACAGNGTNAANGCACCTATGGTCTTCTTGGCAGAGGACTTGGATGCANCAACTTTCTTAGCAATTCTGTCAAAGAAGTCTTTGAGACCGCGCTGGGCAATGCCTGCATTTTTCAGAAGCCTAAGTGCCTGTACGTCGGCCGCCCGTTCATCCTGGCNAATGTANCCAGTCTGCANAAANGTCGCTCCGACCTGCGTGAGTGCGCCGGAAGACCCACCTGAGAATATATCAAGCAACGCTGACAGCCCGAGGGCACGCACCAACCCAGCTTCAGGATGACNCTCGACACCATGACCTATTTCATGTGNGAGAACGCCAGCCACTTCTTCAGGTGATCTGGCAGACCTGATCAAACCCCGAGTGAGAAGCATTTGCCCACCCGGCGCAGCAAAAGCGTTGACCAGCCCCCAGTTTACAACCGTGACCCGATAGTAGTGCGGGTTCGACGTGGATTTCAGCAAGCGCTGCAAAAGCTTATCTAGAGCCGCGCGGCCGGTTGGCTCCGTGCAAGTTTTGTACTGTTTGGCAAACTGTTCCACGACGCTACGTCCGACTTTTTGGCGGGACGTTTCCGGTAGCGCCATGGCAATCGTGCGAGCCGGTCGTAAATCCATCTTCCAGATCGCCGTAACCAGTACGATTGCAGCAACAGCGACCGCGATAAGTGGGCGAGCCCAACGCCACCTGTGGGCCGCCGTTGTCAAAGATGGGGCATNCTGTCTGAGCTGTCGTACAAACTCCTCCGACTCGACGAAGAGTGTCGCTCCAACGTGNTGCGCGTTCTTTACAAGAGCATCTCGTGCTCCCGTTGATATGGGCAAGTCAGTCCGTAGCGCCTCATAGGGCCAAACGAGATCCTGGCCTTCCCCAAGACGCCGGATGGTAATCCCGTGGCTGTCGAGGCCAACTTGGACATCCCAGCCTCTGGCTGAACTGCCATCTGTATAAACTCCTGACCAATTCCCAGACACATCTTCCCCTTCAGCCGACAGCTCTAAAACGCATCTACATCAAATGCTTCTGCTAGCCCCTCTGCATATCGTACGTTCGCTCCCGCTGACTGCTCAATCTCGGATAATGGCGCAGTCCCGCTGATGGAGAGATGTCGAACCATGTAGCCAGCTGTGCGCGCCTGAACGATCGGTGTGAATAATGTAAATCCGATGATGAATGCAAAGAAAACGATCTGCATGGCAATTGCTGTCTCAGGCGCCCGCACATCTGCTAGATAAATGAACGGTGCTGAAATTCCAGCAGCAACTCCGGCAAACAGGACTGCTCCTATCAAGAGAATGAACCAATTCGAGATCGTCAACCAGATGAGACCGCCGGCAGTTGCATTGCCGCTAAATCGTGCATTCTCGAACTGGGTATGATTAGCAAAATGGTTGATTGTTCGCGCCTGGTACCAGGCNCTCATCAAAGCGANCAACAGGCCCGCGAATAACAGAATTAGGAGGAAGGATGCGATGTCGGTCGCGTTAGGCTGCCATTGAACTCCTGTCNGTTGGGCAATCATTATTCTTTCTAGCAAGTAAGGCCCTATGAAACTGAACCCNACCAGATAGATCAGTCCTGTGCCCAGATACAAAGCTGCGAACGGGCCATACAGTGCGCCAGACGTTGCATCGAACCGCAACCGGCGGTTTCCAAAGTGCATGTTGTTAGAGATGATGGACTGCAGCTTGGTTGTGCGCCNTGGAATGATCCAGCCCAAGGTCAATGGGATCAGAAGCAGTGTCCNAATGAACGTCCAAGCGTAGAATAAGGGCTTTCCCTCAAGTGACCCTCGAANGCCGCGCCAGCTTGTCCGGGCAAGGCGGTATNGTATGGCACGATAAATAGCGATTGGAAAAAGGACCGCGAGCGCGACGTANGCAGCAGTGATTACAATGTTTTGTACAATGTGGGTCGGGCCAAAGGCTAAAACTAGGCCTGCAATTGCCAGCGACATGGGAAGAAAGATCAACAGAATGACAATGACAAAGCCAAGGAATAACTCCATGCCGCGGCCAGTATACGACATAGGTTCGCCATTGATCCGGATGGCGGACCAAATACGCTTGCGGACTTCGGTCTTGGCACAGAAATGATAGACCCCCAGGGTCACAATTTTGAGGAACGCATTTACAAAAGATAGTGCAACCATACCGGTTGGCTTTTGCCAGCTTATTGACAATGATTCCTGGGCGCCCGGAGCTGTTCCAACCGGAGATGTATCTGGCTGCACGGTCATATCTCCTTCTCACACACTTTNATGGTCTACATTTGTAGTCGCCGTGTCAGAGCTTACAGTTCATCGGGAGNTATAGTACAAGCGACTGCACGTTGTGAAACGAGTTGCTATGAGTGGCACCATGAGTAGTGATGGGTTCAGTCTAATGCGCAACAGGATCTCAGCTTGCCTTTGATGGAGAGCGCTGCATGAATGTCATTCCAGCTCGGCGCGGGAGAGCAGTGCGCCTAAACCAGGGTCAGTCACTGAAAGTGATTAATACTCATGGTCACCAGGTTGTAGATTTCTGGGCGTTTTCTGCGGAGGATTTGTCAGAATTTCTTTCCATGGAGCATCTGCGTGCAACGCTCACATCGATATTCCCGAAGGTTGGCGACGATCTGGTAACAAATCGACGACGCCCGATAATGCACTTCGCTGAAGATACTTCACCAGGTATCCACGATACGATCATGGCGGCATGTGATGATTATCGTTACGGTTTGCTTGGTTGCACGGAATATCACGACAACTGCACTGACAACCTTCACGCGTCCCTTCGACGGCTTGGCTTGCAAACTACAGAGACACCCAGTCCGTTCAATCTTTGGATGAATATTCCCGTTGCACCTGACGGCTCAACAGGTTGGGGCGAGCCNGTTTCTCAGGCTGGAGATTACGTTGTCTTTCGCGCAGAACTGGATTGTGTGGCGGTGATGTCCTGTTGTCCGCAAGATATTCTGCCCGTCAATAAGGGCAGTCCGGTAGAGGCGCACTATGAGGTGCTCGGCTAGCCCTTCTCCTGACTATCTGCTGCCAAGTCGTGATCGTCGAAAAAGCTGCGGATAGGTACTTTGAGATATAAGGATAGATCGAATAGCAGCCGCGCTGACATTTTCGCTTGGCCCTCCTCAAACGACACATAATGCGCAGGCGTAACACCAATTATTGCAGCAATCCTCTTGGGATCCTCTGCTCGCTCCAACCGCAATTGCTTGAGCTTTGCCCCAATCTGCTTATCGATCGACATTGTTTTCCTACCGCTCAGGTGCGTGACGCTTAGAATGTCGTCACTGAGGTAAAACACGTGTCAGATTGGATTTATTCAAANCNNAACCNAGCCNCGGAACAATTGTTTTTTGTTGCCGTGCTGACAAANTAATCACTTGCAGGTGAACACATCTCGCCTGGCAGTTTGGACTGTGCTGAAGGTATGTTCAGATTTGCTACTGCACCATCAGGTTGTAGCTCACGGAACCTCCAGATGTCTGCGCTGCGATCTTGGAGGGCACATCAGCATCGAAGGGTTTACTGATNGAACCTGTCGTAACGATCTCACCGGCCTTAAGCGAAAGTCCGCGTTCAGCGGTATGGGCCATTANATACGTCATCATCTNAAACGGATCGATGGCGTCATCACCTTCTTGAGCGCCTACAACACGCTCACCATTCTTTTCTACGGTGACTGAATTCGCAATGGCCGGCACATCATCGAGACTCACTTGCGGGCCAATTACCAACGCATGGAAACCTACATTGTCGGCCACAAATGTTGGTAGTCCGACCGTGGTCCGATCAACAAAGCGAGAGAGAACGATTTCTGAAACCAGATTGGCNGAAGCAATCATGTCCCGTGGATTCGCAATGCTGTCACCTGGCCCAACATCGCGGGACAAAGTGAATGCAATCTCGATTTCTATCATTCCCACGGATCCAGCAGGCGCCAGAATGTCTTGGNCATCATCAAACAANCGCCCCTTGAAGACACGCCCAATCACTGGGCGCNCAAGACCTGCNCCCTTCATGGCATTGACACTTCCAAGTCCCAGTTTCCATCCGGCAAGGGTGTCNTTCAGAGTGCCATCCGCGGCCTGGTGTGCTGCAAGATAATCCTGCACNTCATAGCCCTGCGCGAGATCACCNGGCTTTTGATCGGNAGCAAGGTCTGCAATCCGCGCAGCAGCNTTCATNGTTTCGNCAAGCGTTGCGGCGGCAGGTGCTGGATTGAATGTCATGATGATCCCCCAGTGCGTGGTTTGTTTCTTTGGAGCTNATAATGGCGGCTTGGACCGNNGGATGTCTAGAATGCGATCCAGTTCATCACATGGCGGCGCGAATACAGGCCACAATAGCTACCATTTTGACGAGTGGGCCGTCGATGAAGTTCTCGAGGGCTTGGCGTACGCGGGCCTCACTATCCGCCGACAACTCGGTTTCCGGCTCAGCCAGCGCGCCTCCAAGATGTTCCGCCTTTGCCGCGGCGTCGCTGAGAATTTGCTGCATCATTGCTTCAAGGCGTCCGTCGGCATCGATGGTTGCGAGATAGACATGCAGCAAGGCCAGGAAGCCCGGCCAATGCGCCAGGTGGCGGTACATGCTCGGCATAATGGCGGTGCGTGCACCAAACTCATTCAATGCAAGGACGACTTGGCGCGTATCAGCTGACATCTCATCCAGAGACAGCAGCTTGGGCATCTGACCCTCAACTGCTTTGCCAGGATTGGATTGGCCCACCCGAGTTGCATCCACGTTTTGCCGGCCATCCAGCCTTGCGTAGAGCGCACTCAGAGAAAGCAGATTCATCGCATTGCTGCGCTTATAGCTGTCGAGAACCATGATGATCCTCGCGGTATCATCCGGCGACAGTCCAATGACGTTGATGGCATCGGAGCTTAATCCACGACCAGGACTGATAGTGATGCCGCTCCGCAGTGCTTCCGCTTCTGAGGCAATCGCCCCCGTCTCGTAGAGTGGCTTCACGCTATTCCAGGCCCAAGGCAGGCCGCCTGGTATGACGGCAAGGTGACGCCAGATCAGATTGACGACCGGAACGCCGAGGCCGGCCCGGATCTCAGTGTAGAGATCTGCGATTTCGCCAGTGGCCTCAGCTTCGGTGATGGTGTCAACCGGATCGCCTGACGTTGGGTTCATGTTTTGCTCATCTTTGCATAATGTTTGTTGATAGATTGAACGCCCTTACCCGGCATGTCCACACCGTTACCTGCTCAAGATGCCTGACATCTCGCCAAGTCGCCTCTGGATACCTATATCGGCGCGATGCTCTCGTCTTTTGAACTTCGCGACTGGTTCGCCTTGGCCTCGCTGTCGCTCTTAGCCGTCATCGGCGTTTACTCCATCGTCGCGACCCCTCCCTCGGAAAAAAAAGAGAAGCGCAAGAGGCTGCGGCCCTGGCATCGTTTGCAAAGATGGTCACAGTTCTACAAAGCCCGCGGTGTATGAACTGTCATCGTTCTGACGTGCCGCGGGTTCGCGACGATGCTCGTCACCACGTTCCGCGCGTTGAGCCTGGACAGGATGGTAGCGGCGTAGGTGGGCTTCGCTGCGTCATCTGTCATCGCGCAAACAACAGCACGCGTTCACGAATTCCCGGTGCTATCGGCTGGCAGCAGGCCCCCTATTCCATGAGCTGGGACAGCCTGACAGCTGCAGAGATCTGCGACAACCTGAAAGATCGCAGCATGAACGGCGATCGCGGGCTATATGATCTCAAAGGTCATTTTACCCATGACCATCTTGTGCAATGGGCCTGGGCAGCCGGTCCAAATCGATCGAGACCGACCCTTGCATACGACAACTTCCTTGCCCGCGTAGCGAATCGGGTTGACACGGGCGGACCCTGCCCCAAAATTGCTCCGACGACTGACACACAGTGATCGCCACTTACAGGATCACGGTATCATCAACAGTCCACCTGAATGATGGAGACGTCTATGGCCTACACTCTCAAAATTAATGGTGAGAGCAAATCGCTCGATGTCGATGGAGATATGCCACTACTGTGGGCTATCCGAGACATTGTCGGTATGACAGGTACGAAATTCGGTTGCGGCGTGGCCCAGAGCGGCGCTTGCACGATTTACGTGGACGGATCGCCAACACGATCCTGCCAGTTTCGGGTTGAGGACGCAGACGGCGTCGAGATTACGACTAACGAAGGACTGTCTGGTAAAGTTGCCAGCACCGTGCAGAAGGTCTGTACGGAGATGGATGTGCCGCAATGCGGGTACTGCCAGTCCGGTCAAGTCATGGCAGCCGTTGCGCTGCTGACGGAGAACAAGAAACCAACCGATAGCGATATTGACGATACGTTGGCCGGCAATCTTTGCCGCTGCGCCACCTATCACCGTATTCGTGCCGGCATCCATGAAGCCGCCCGTCAGCTGGAGGCTTACGACATGTTGTTTTCACAGAACAATCCTCTCAAGGCCGGTGGGATACAGGCCGATCGACGTCAATTCCTGGTTGGCAGCGCTGCTGCTACGGGCGGTCTTTTGATCGGATTTGGCTCGCCTGGTCCGGTGGCAGACGCCGCAACCAAAGCTGCAACTCCCAACCCGTTTCATGCCTATGTGCAGATCGGTTCGGACAACAAGGTCACCATCTTCTCTTCGCTGATGGACAGAGGCCAGGGCGCGTATCACGGCCTCGCGACACTTGTGATCGAAGAGCTCGGAGCTGACTGGTCCCAAATACATGTGACCGGCGCTGCAGGTAATGCCAAGCTCTACGGCAACCTGATGTGGGGTGGTGCTGCTCAGGGCACCGGCGGCTCAACATCGACTGCCGGCAGCTTCGACCGCTATCGAATTGCGGGCGCGGCGGCACGCGAAATGCTCGTCCAGTCTGCTGCCAAATCTTGGGGGGTGCCGGCGGAAGACATCAAAGTCGCGAAAGGCAAGATCAGTCATGCATCGGGCAAGTCGGCATCGTTTGGAGAGTTGGCGTCGGCAGCGGCGAAGCTTCCCGTGCCTCAGAACGTTGCCCTAAAGAAGCCGGAAGAATGGACAGAGATTGGTGATACGAAACGGCGCCGCTTCGATACAGCACCGAAGACCAATGGCACACATACTTTCACCATCGACGTTAAACTCCCGGGCATGTTGACTACCGTCGTGGCACACGGCCCGACATTTGGTGCCAAGGTCAAATCTTTTGATGCAGCCGAAGTCATTAGCTTGGAGTGAAAGAATGCGCCTGTTGAGACCAATACTTTTCGGGCTTGCGCTTATAGTTAATCTCGCGTTGCCCCAGGTTGAATGAGCTGCAGACCTAGTTGTTATTGCAGCGGACAACGCTGGAGGACAACTGCATCCAGGCAAGACACTAAAAGCGGGCAGTAGCATCACGCTGGCCGCTGGCGGTCGCATTACTGTGCTTGCGCAGTCCGGCAAAGTTCTCAAACTGAAAGGTCCTTACAAAGGGCCAGTTCAGGGGGCAAAGGGTGCCAAAGGTCCAAGCTGCCTTGCAGCCGTTAGCAAGCTCCTGGGAACCGGCCGGAGATCAACAACGCTCGGCGCGACACGATTCGCTGGTTCTGCCGGTTCAGGACCGAGGGCTGCACCATCCAATGTTTGGGTCGTAGAGGCCGATTGCGCCGGACAAGCCTGCGTACAACCCATCAACATGATGCTTTGGCGCCCCGCAGCAAGCCAACCTGCCACGATCGCGCTCTGGCCACTCAATGGCACGCCAAAGAAGATCGACTGGGTAGCCGGAAAGTCGACACAGCGGATCTCCGATCCTGCACTGGCCGACGGCGTGCAATTGAGCGTGTTGGCGGGCAGCCGTAATACTGCGATTGTCTTGTCTGTTTTGCCGAAAGACATCGACCCAACGCCTAGCGGGCGCTTGCTACAGTGGATGGCGGCCCACGGCTGCCGTGGACAAGTCAAAAAGCTCGTGCGACTTCTGCACAATTAGGGATGACGCCTTTGTCCAGACCGAAGACCATTAGTCTGATCGACCAAGGAACTCGCGAATTGCCCCGATAGAATCCTTGTCGCGCAGCAATGGCGCGTGGCCTTCGCCTGCCACCGTATAGGCTAGGCAATTCGGGTGACGCCGCTGCATTTCAGAGACAGTGTCTGCGCTCAGCAAGTCTGATAGTTCTCCGCGTAAGACCAGACATGGAACTTGCGAAAGGGCAAGGAACTGCGGCCATAGCTGTGGCACGGGACCATCCTTCAAAGAGAAGGTGCGTGCCAGGTTGCGGTCGTAACCTGCACCCGGATTACCGTCGCGGCTTTCGTTATAGAACTGACGTGCGAGTGCCGCCCAATCGTCGGTTTCGAGATTTGGAAAACCGGCTTGGTTCGCCGCCTTGACCCGACTGGCAGCCTCTTCCCACGACTTTGGCGCATGCTCTTTGCCAACATATCCCGCGATCCGCAGCAGACCCTCTTGTTCGATGACCGGACCAATGTCGTTGAGGATAGCTGCTCCGATAAGCGAGGGCATTGCGGCCGCCATGACTATGGTGATCAAGCCGCCACGCGACGTGCCCAGAAGTACTGCTCCGTGGAGTTGCTGTGATGTCATGAAGTCCTGCACATCGAGTATCTCGACAGGCACAACATAATCCTTCCAGCTGGGTGCGTAGTCCGATTGACCACGTCCCCGACAGTCAAACGTGAAGACATCTCTTGCGTCGGGTCCTGAGCCCGATAAGGCAGATGCAATAGTGTGAAAATCTCTTGAGTTGCGCGTTAAGCCGGCCAGGCACAGCATCGGTCGCTTGCTCGAACCTGGGGCGGCATAATGGCGACCGTAAAGACGTATGCCATCGCGGGCATGGATGTGAATATCCCTCCACGACTGCTGTGCAACTGCTTCACCCATGACCGCACTCCCCGCTGTTAACCAAGATGGTTCATCGCGGAGATCGATAGCGGTGTCAAATCAACCAGTCGAGATCATTGGCGCGGCTGAGCGCTGCCTCAACTGCGACCGCGGACACGGTTCATGTCTTTGCGCAGGCGCAGTGGCTTTTCCTCACCAAGTCGGGCCCGATAAACCTGGATATTGGAGAGGACTTTCTGAGTGTATTTCCGGGTTTCCTCAAAGGGAATGCGATAAATCCAATCGAGTGGCTCAATGCGCTTATCACGGGGGTCACCCAGAGTGCGCAGCCATTGACGAGTCCGTCCTGGGCCGGCGTTGTACCCTGTGAATGTCAGAATATAGCTACCAGTGAAATCATCTGTGCGATCGGCAATGTAAGCCGACGCAATTTTAGCATTGTATTTGGGATCGGTGAGCAGTTCATTGATGCGGCACTTGATTTTGTAATCGCGACAAACATGACGGGCGGTAATCGGCATGACCTGCATAATGCCCCGCGCACCTGCACCTGATACGATCCGTGTATTGAATTCGCTTTCCTGTCTCGCAATGGCCAGCATCAACGCTTGTTCTGGTGATTTGCGAAGCGGCTTGAAATCGGGAATCTGAGCAACAGGATACGAATAGATGTACATATTGAAGCCGCGTGCCACTCCGGTCTTACCCGTGCGAACTTCAAGCTGTCCATCGTTCAGCGCATTTGCGAGTTGCGCAAGGAGAGCAACTTCTTCTTCGGTGCGAAGCTCCCTGGCGATGGCGCGAAAGAATTTCAAGACGTGGACACGCGGTAGTCCCTCCTTGTGAGCGATCGTGGCAGCCTGGACGGCATCATTTTCAANGAAGCTCTTGATTTGCGCATCGGTTGGTGTGGCGGGCAAGGGNAGATCCATGCTCGGATCGCCGGGAGANAGTGCCTGTCGGGACAACTGACCGTGAAACGTATCGCNGAACTCGGCTCCCTTCGCATAGTGCTCGCGNGCAGNCTCTTTCTCACCCAGCGCCATATAGNTACGCCCGAGCCAGAACTCCGCTTTTGACGAGCTCAGTGGCCCATCTACGAGCTGCCGCATCCGCTTGAAATGCTCTAGCGCTATCTTAGGCTTTGCGAGCTTACGCAAGGCAACCCAACCGGCAAANAAGGCCTGATCTTTNGCTGGATTNACGCTTTCGGGTCGGATATCGGCGACAAAACTATAGGCCAGCTTGTTCTGTTTCTTACGGATCGCAGCCAGCGCATTGCGATGGCGCTCTTCCCACCAGGCGTCANGGTTTATGATTTTGACCGGATCAGTTGGAACTGTTTTCAATAATTTCCAGGCGGCATCATATTNTTTTGCCTGACGTAGATGCTGCACTTTTTGGAACGCGTATCCCCAATCGTTTCTTCGGAGTTCTTCCGGGACCTGGTTCAGCCACTTTGTGGCGACGCGCTGACGAAGGAACGCGGCCAAACGAGCCGTAGCTTTCTTCTGATGCTTCTTATCGATGAGCTTGATGGCACGCCGAATGGCATGAGCCTTGATCTTCCGGGTGCGCGTCCAACGATGGTTGGCAACCAGCAAGCGATCTACGCGACACTGGTGATCATCATTTGTGAGGAGCGCACCGAACCGCTGGAGAAATGCCTTCTCCCTTGAAGCCGCAATGCCACCTCCGCACCACGCTTTCGCTGCCAACTCCTTCACCTTGTCCTTGTTGCCTAGAGCTAAATGGGCAGAGGCTTTCGCAGCGAGACCGGCGTCGAACTTCGGNTCTTCGCTTTCGAAGTGCTTAAGGATCTCCTTTGCGCTACCGCCNTCGATGAATAGGGCCTGCTCAAGACGCCGTGTCATTAGTCGGCGATCGGGCCACATTGGATTGGCCTTGAGAAACTCAGAGAAATCCTGCGGGCGCCCGTAACCGCTTCGTAGGGCGGTCCAATCTACGAGTTTGCGCGCCGCTGCAATCGTTATCTTGTCGCGTTTCGCTAGTGCTTCNTCACGCTTGTTTTGTTTAAGTGCCTTCAGTGCTTGCGCAAGTGCCGCCTTGTCATCAGCAGACAGCTCCAATCGTGTGAGAGGGGAGACTGCTTTCGCCAATTGTTGGCGATATCGGCCTTCTTCAGTGTCACCTTCTGGTGAAGATGCTTGTTTTTCAGTTTCGGANTGGTCCGGCTTGTCGGCGTTCGTTCTCGCGGCCGNAGGTTTTCGCTCTTCCTCNGGGTTCGACTTGGCAGATGTCGACGCTGTTTTGGTTGGAGCGGCAATGAAATGCAGGATCGAAGCGGCCGCAGACTGGGTACTCGAACCAGAGTGCTCATCCAACGCGTTACCGTCCTGCTGCGATTCTGCTGCGGCGAGTTCCTGCTGCGACTGGCGCTCTGGTTTCGGGGCAAGCATGGCCACACCGACAACTAGCACGATCACCAGGCAGATAAAGAGNAGNTAGAAGCTCAGTCCGATCTTCTGCATGCACATTACCAGCTATCCNTACGGACAGACCCGCTGNTTTCCCCGTCACTTCGCGTCGACTTCGTCGACAAACACCCAATTTAGGCAGCTTCAACAACAATCTGTCTTGCCGNTCNCCAGCCACGAGGGTTTNGCGCTGTTGCGAGCACATAGCAAACCGCCTACGCTGNCCTNAATGCAAAATGCGCAGATTAAGTGGCATTCGTTTTGCGAAAGCGAAAAAATCTGACAAAAGGGTGGCGAGAGGCGTGCGCCGGCATGATTAGGGCGCTTGCGAAGCCCCGACGGCCAAGGAGGATACAATGTTCAAGGGGTCAATTCCGGCACTAATAACGCCGTTCAAAGACGGCGCAGTGGACGAAGCGACATTTTCGAGATTTGTGGAATGGCAGATTGGTCANGGCTCAAACGGTCTCGTGCCGGTGGGTACCACGGGTGAAAGCCCGACCGTAGATCACGCAGAGCATAAGCGGGTGGTCGAAATCTGCGTGGAAACCGCNAACAAGCGCGTTCCTGTGATTGCTGGAGCNGGCTCCAATTCAACTGCTGAAGCGATCGACTACTCAAAACATGCNAAGGAAGTTGGGGCAGACGCGGTTCTGATCGTCATGCCCTACTACAATAAGCCTACTCAGGAAGGGCTCTTCCGGCATGTTGAGGCGATTAACGACGCCGTCGATATTCCAATAATTCTGTACAACGTCCCAGGCCGAACTGTCTCNGATATGCAGGTCGATACCATGGCCCGCTGTGCTGCTCTCAAGAACGTGGTCGGCGTCAAAGATGCAACAGCAAATCTCGCGCGTGCCTCGCTGCAACGGGCAGCTTGTGGCAAAGACTTTGTCATGCTTTCAGGTGAAGATGCCACGGCCCTCGGATTTAATGCTCATGGCGGCACAGGTTGTATATCAGTTACAGCTAACGTCGCACCGGCACTTTGTTCGAAATTCCAGGCTGCCACCATTGCGGGCGACTACAAAACCGCATTGGAAATCCAAGACATACTGATGCCGCTTCATGATGCGCTCTTCGTGGAAACAAGCCCAGGCCCTGTGAAATACGCTTGTGCGAAACTAGGTTTTGGCGACAGCTTCGCACGTCTCCCAATGGCGCCAATTTCTGACGCCACGAAGAAAGCCGTGGATGCAGCGATGGAGCATGCAGGNTTAATGCAAGCNGCGGCAGCAGAGTAAANCTTGCCGTGAAATAGACTAGATAACNGTATATCTACTGATGNNTTAGGCGTTTCCNGATCTCCGGGGGACGCCTTATTCGTCAGAACCGGNCNATAACCGGTTTATCTCTAAAAGGAATAAGTCAATGNCGCCGCAAAAGGCGAGCAGCCGGNAAACGGTCGCGGAAAANCGCCGCGCGCGCTTCGAGTATCAACTTGAGGACGACATTGAANCTGGGCTGCAGCTGACCGGNACGGAGGTTAAGTCGCTTCGCCAGGGGCAGGCAAATATTGCTGAAAGCTANGCCTCAGTTGAGAATGGCGGATTGTTTTTGATCAACGCCAATATTCCTGAGTACCAGCAAGCCGGTCCGTTCTACCAGCACGAACCCAAACGTCCACGCCGCTTACTGCTACACAAGAAAGAGATTGCCAAACTGGCACAGGCCGTGGACCGCGAGGGNATGACGCTTGTCCCTGTCGAGTTGTATTTCAATNCTCGAGGTATAGCCAAGCTCAAGCTATGCGTTGCCAGAGGTAAGAAGCTTCATGATAAGCGCGAGACAGAAAAGAAGCGCGATTGGAACCGCGAGAAAGCACGAATTATGCGGGACCGTGGTTGAGCCTGCGATTAAACCGTTTCAGCTACTGCTGGTCTAAGCAAGCGAGGTGAATGGGATTTCTGCGCCATCAGAGCGGGCTCGAACTGTCCACGAACTGTTTTACGGGCGAGTTGGTTCGCAGCTCTGCTCATGCCGTTCATGTTCAGCGGCGGTGTNAAAGTTACCAGTGGNGCCAGGAATGTGGCGATGATGAAGAGCGCCATTAGGCTCTCCGGCGTTGCAAGGNTCGTTGCTGCTATCTCCTTCCACATTTGGTATCTGCTGGTGCCAGCTGTCTGCTGTTTTCGCCGGTCTTATTGATTTGTCGCTGTTTGCAGCGCACGGGTTCATGTCATTGNCTGTTGTTGCGGAGAATTTGCGTGAGATCGCCGGCCAGGGCTGTAATGCACGTCACACTTGAGGTGTTTTTTGCCAGGATGAATGAACTGTTCTGATTTTGGGCCGGTTGAGGCGGTATCGAGACCTGCTATNTTCGGGCTACCTTATTTTTCAACTGCAGGTACTTTGAAGATTTTTCTCCATGCAAATACTGGAGCTGTCCATGCAAGAGTTAATCAATCGCGTTGCCCAAAATGTCGGTATTGACGCAAGCATCGCCGAACCGGCTATTGGCGCAATTCTTAAGATGCTGATTCAAGCACTGCCGGATGTTATCGCCGGAATGCTCAAAGGAGCTCTGCCTGATGCGGATAGCGTTATCGCTAAAGCAGATGAGGCTGGAAGCGGCGCCGGTGGCGCACTCGGCGGTCTTGGCAGTATAGTTGGCGGTGCTCTCGGCTCATTGACAGGCGGGAGCGGCGGAGGCCAACTGATGGAGCTTCTGGGTCAGCTTCAAGGCATGGGATTGGATACTAATCAGTCGAAAGCCGTCGGCGGCGAGGTTTTGGGCTTTATCAAAGAGAATGCGCCCGCTGAAGTGACACAGGCGATTCAAGACAAGGTTCCAGCAGTCAGCGAGCTGCTTTAGTAGCGAGCCGGTGTAGGCACACAGTTACATGGATGGTTTCAGCCTGTTCTTGAGCGGACTGATACCATCCAGCGGACCCAAGACTTTAGATCAGGCACTACTGTGATCTTGAACGAAACCGAAGTGCCGGTCTAACTGCTTTCAAGAAACAATCGTAAAAAGCTGGCCAGATCCATGCTGGCATACTAAGGCTGAAAGAGAGCAGCAGCTCCCTTGACCGCCTTTAGCACGCGAAAGCAGAGACATATGCCAGTTGAGCAAGCGCTCACCTTCGTCGCCATCGCCCGTATTCCACAAGAGGGCGTGGGATTCTTCCAGATTTACGAGGATCGCGTTCTGCCGATATTGGCTGAGTATGGCGGTCAGCTTGAGCGGCGGATGCGCAATGCAGATGGCACCGTCGAAATGCACATTATTTCATTTCCCAACCAGGCGGCATTTGACGGTTATAGTCAGGACTTTCGACGCAGCTCGCAGGTAGCAATGCTTCAGAAATCCGGCGCGGAGATCGAAGTCTTGTCTTTGGGCGATGTTGATGCCGGCTGAGACCGTCTCGACGGAATTCCTTATTTGCGCATAGACCGACTATCTGATCGGGTTGATCAAACCAGATGATGGCCGCCACGGTCCAGATGCTCTAGGATTGCGTCACGCAAGCGAACATCGCGGCAAAAAACACAAGAACCTGGGGGACGAAATGAAAGGCCAAGCCGAACTCCTTTGGAATGCTCGCAAGAACGGAACTGTAGTGGATGCTTCCGCCATTCCGGAACCAGCCAACAACGAAGAGGCCTACGCAATCCAGAGAAAAATTGCTGAGCTCTCCGGTTATCCCATCGTTGGCTTTAAAGTTGGCTCGACGAGTGAGGAAGCCCAGCGCATTCTTGGCACCAGCGAGCCTGGGTCCGGGCCCGTTCTTGAACCGTTTTATTTCACGAGCCCGGCGACCGTACCTGTCGTTGCCGAACAGATGCCGGCGGTCGAAGGTGAATTTGGCTTCCGCATGGGCAAAGACCTGCCCGCACAATCAGAGCCCTACGACATTGAAGACGTAGCGGCGGCGATTGATGCCGTCGCGGGCTCTGTTGAAGTTGTTGGCACGCGATTGGCGGGTGGACTTGCAGGCAAGGGGCGGTTCCTGGTTACGGCCGATGGCGGGGCAAATATCGCACTGGTAACTGGTGCGTGGTCGACGGCTGTTAGTCCGTTCGATCTCAAAGACCATCCCGTCTCCGTTACGATCAACGGTCAGAAGAAAGGATCAGGGGTCGGCTCTTTGGCGCTCGGCGATCCTCTCAATGTCCTCGTCTGGCTGGCCAATCAGCAATCAAAGTTGGGTCGTGGTCTCAAGGCCGGTGACATTATCTCAACGGGTACCTGCACCGGACTTGATGGCGTGAAGTCGGGTGATCACATGGTTGCCGATTATGGCAGCCTCGGAACGGTGGATATTACTTTCTCATGAGGACGCCGGTCTCAGTTTCACCGGCCGCCGAAACAGCGCCGCCTGACAATCCTGGGCGGGCAGCTGCACTTATGGTATTTGCACTATTCCTGCTGGGCTTTCAGGACAGTCTGGTCAAGCTGACCAGCTCGGAGATTTCGCTGTGGCAAATGCAGACGATCCGGGCGACGGGTAACCTGACGCTTCTTATCTTGATCTCATTCTTCCTGTTCCGCACCGCGGTTCCAAAACCTCAGCGGCTTTGGGCGGTAACCTTACGATCGCTCCTGCTCGTCGGCACGATGGTCCTATTCTTCGGCGGCGTGCCTGTGTTGAGCCTGTCGGAAATTGCGGCCGGGCTCTATGTGTTTCCACTGTTCGTTGCTGTGCTTTCCGTGATCATTTTGGGGGAGCGGATCGGCCCCAGACGTGTTCTTGTCATTGCGGCGGGGTTTTGCGGCACGATACTTATTCTCAAACCCGGCACAGATGGGTTTAAGTGGATATCTTTGCTCCCCGTTGGTGCCGGCTTTTGTTATGCGCTGATGTTGGTGACCACGCGCAAACTTTGTCGAAACGAACATCCAGTCACATTGGCGTTTGGCGTCGGTATCGCATTTATCTTGGTCGGCATCATTGGCCTGGCGGCCATAACGGTCTTTCCGCCGGCTCCTGATCTGGCAGCGGCGTGGCCCTATCTGCTTACTGCCTGGCGGCCATTAGAATGGTGGGTGCTAGGTGTGGTTGTCGCGACATCGTTTATCAATCTCACCGCTAACGTTTCGCTGTCGCGGGCCTATCAAACCGCGGAGTCCAGTTGGCTCGCACCGTTTGACTATTCCTATCTCATCTTCGCAACCTTCTGGGGTTGCGCGATCTGGGGTCATGTACCGGATGCGCTATCTTTTGCCGGAATGGGGCTCATCGCTGGGGCCGGTATTTACGTTGCCTGGCGGGAGCAACAACTCGCGAAGCGTGCGGCTGCGCAGGCCGCATCTGCGAGCGACTAAGGTTTGTTCGCGTAGATGATCTTTGCCCTACCTGCATTGCCTGGAATGTCGTGCGCATGCCACCGTCGCGTTCATCAGTGTTCAGTGACGGCAGGTAGGTTCACCCATGGCAAACATCGCAGTGAAACCAATCGCAACGGCTTTGGGCGCTGAGATTGAAGGCGTCGATCTTGCACAAGACCTCAGCGATGGAACAATCGCGCAAGTCCGACAGGCACTTCTTGACCACTGCGTCATCTTCTTTCGTGACCAAAACTTCTATGTCGATCAGCACAAGCGGCTCGCACGTCGGTTCGGTGATATCTTCATCCATCCGAACTTCAATACCGGTGACCACGACCCTGAAGTGGTTACGATTGTGCGCAAGCCTGGTGACACGCGCATTGTCGGTGAGGAATGGCATACTGACACCACCATGATGGCGGAACCGCCGATGGGCGCCATCCTCTACGCACTCGAAGTCCCCCCATTCGGCGGCGATACGTTGTTTGCCAATCAGTATATGGCTTACGAGCAGTTGTCAGATGGCATGAAGGCGATGCTAGCCGATCTCAAATGCACGCACACCGATCGCAAGGTGGCTGGTCCCGGCTCACCAGCAGCCATGGCGAAACGCTCAACGGCGGTGCGCGATGATGATCAATGGCGCGAAACACGCAACCTGCATCCGGTTGTGCGCACCCACCCGGAAACAGGACGCAAGTGCCTGTTCGTCAATCATTCCTATTCGGTTGCTTTTGAAGGCATGACGGAAGAGGAGAGCCAGCCGCTTCTCGCTTATCTCATGGACTGGGGACACAAACCGGAATTCACGTGTCGCTTTCGATGGGAGAAAGGCTCGGTTGCGTTTTGGGATAACCGCTGCGTCAAGCACCTCGCCTTGCACGACGTCCACGAACACGATCGGATCATGAGGCGAGTTCAAATTGCGGGAGAGAAAGTGGTTTAAACCTGAAGATGCGTTCGCGTGTCGACGTAAAAAAACAGGCCCCGAAGGGCCTGTTCCACAAACTCTGATACTAACTCACAAAATGCGGGTTGATCTGATTATCTGCGTCGGGCAACCACACATGCAGCATATGGATTGCGACCGGTTGACTGACGGAAGTCCAGGCGACGGTTGCAGCGGCGCATTGCTTTCCGGCAAGCACGGCGACCATGACCTTCTGCGCGGATTGGCAGACGACGACCGTAACCACCACGGGTGCGAGCAACTGCGACACAGAAGTCGTTGTATCGACGGCCGGAGAAGCCGCGGCGCGGACCATAGTCACGGTAGATAACTCTTGGCTCGTTCAATACACCGCTCGCGATGATGACGATGGCGCGCTTCACATTTCGCTTGATGCGATCGTTGCGGCGTTCTTTTTGAATGTGCACGCGTGGAGCCGCTCGATTACGCGCGACGTTGCGGTTCTTCTTTGCTTTGCGCTCAGACTTTGCGATTTGCCTCTTGCCCTTGCCGCGTTCGCCCTTCATGGCGGAGGCTGAGCTGACGCCAACCATGGATCCAACAGCCAGCATGGCAGCTGCGATCGCGATACTACGGCCCATTCGGTTGTTCAAACTTGCAAACATGACTTCCCCTTCTACTTGCAGTTGGACTGTCGTCCCGGTTTGATGACTGCCTTCCAGCAGCCGATGACCCAGACACTAGCGGGGCCTGTCTGAACGAAACTGCAAGGCCTTGTTATGTTTTGTTCATGTTTTTAACACTCTCTTTTTACAGCATTTTCCAAGCTTTCATGAATATTCGCAGCGCTGCCAGCTAAGTAAAACCTTGCTTTGTTGGTGCGTAGCTCGCTCATCATCCACTTAGGAATCGGCCAAAAGCAGCTTCCTTATGTTATCTTTGTTGGCAGCAGCTTGTGAGGGGAGTGCAGGATGGATTTCGCAATTGCCATGGCCACGGCATCCGATAGTTGGAAGCTTGTCCAGCGCGCAGAGGAACTGGGCTTCAAACGAGCTTGGTTCTACGATACGCAGATGTTGAGTGCCGACTGCTTCGTTGCCATGGGTGCCGCAGCCGTCAAGACTGATCGCATCCGGCTTGGGACTGGTGTCCTGATCCCCACCAACCGCATCGCGCCAGTCGCTGCCAATGCATTTGCATCACTGAACCACTTGGCTCCCGGCCGAATTGACTTTGGCGTCGGCACCGGCTTCACCGGCCGCCGCGCCATGGGGCTTGGTGCTATGAAGCTTGCCGACATGGAAGATTACATTCGCGTGGTGTACGGCCTGTTAGCCGACGAGATCGTCGAGACATCATTTGAGGGGAAGGATCGTAAGATCAAATTCCTGAATGCGGATGCCGGACTGATCAATGTGACAGACCCTGTTGGTCTCTTTGTATCGGCTTATGGTCCTCGATCGCGTGCGCTCACCGCGAAACTCACGGCCGGGTGGTTGAACTTTATCGGCGACGTCGACTACGGCGTAACGACGTTGCAAGCCATGCAACAGTCGTGGCGCGATGCCGGCAACGCGGTGGAGAACCTAACAGCAACAGCATTTGCGCTTGGTTGCGTCTTGGCTGATGGAGAACCGTTCGACTCTGATCGCGCTATGGCGCAGGCTGGTCCGCGCGCCGCCGTGATCCTGCATCGCGCAGCTGATGAGGCGATTGCAGGTCTGCCCAACTCATCAGGCATTCCACCAGCCGCGGCTGAAGCCGTCCGGAAGTATGTCGACCTTGCGCTCAATACGTTTGAGCCGGCCGATGCGAAGTATCTCATGAACCATCGCGGGCACTTGATGTTTGTAAAACCGCAAGAACGCGAATTCGTGACCGCGGAACTGATACGCGACACGAGTTTCACAGCAACTGAACCAGTGTTGATCGATCGGATCGCTCAGCTGCGCGACGTTGGCTATACTGAATTCACCATCCAAATCACGCCGGGGCAGGAAGACGCCATCGAGGATTGGGCGCGGATCATGAAAGCGCTTGGCTAGCTGGGAGAACTGTGTCCCCAATTGCTGGTTCTCTACAAGCGATGCTCATCGCAAGTAGCCAAGACCAGGTGAAACTCGAAGGGAATATGCGTTATGGCCGAAGGCGCGGATACGCTGGCCTTATTGGAGCACGCCGCATGGGCGACTTTGGTACAGGCACTGGCGAACCCGGCGCATCCTTATCGCAATCTCACCCTTGCAACCGTTGATGGCGATGGTCACCCGCATGCCCGATTACTCGTACTGCGTGAAGTCGATACCTCGCGCCGTGTGCTTGAGTTCCACACCGACACGAGAAGTCCAAAATGGGTCGAGCTAATGGGGCGACCTCGGTTGAGCGTACTTGGCTATGACCCTGTCGAACGATTGCAACTCAGACTACGCGGGACGGCTCAACTCTATCCTCCTGGCTCTGACGCGAATGCCTTTGCTTGGAGCAAGTTGAGTGCCTGGACCAGGACAACCTATTGCGGAGGACCGCCTGGCGATTCACTCGCGCATCCCGAACCGGGCAGCGCGCGATCAAATCCACCAAGTGAAGAAGAGACAGAAGTCGGTCGTGAACGCTTCGGTGTCATCGAGTTTCAGGCGATGACGCTTGATTGGTTTGAGCACAAGCGGGGGCAAGTCCGACGGGCGGTCTTTCAATATTCTGAGAGTGGGAGCTTGGCTGACTCCAGTTGGATTGCGCCTTAATAGGGGAAACCGCATCGCATTTTGGGTTTTATTTAGTGCCGCCTCGGCCATGCTGATGGATCCACCACTTATGGTTCAGGATCACCCCTTGACTGCAACCCATGCGCAACTGAATTGCGCTATATGCATAATCTCCAGTTTTCACTTCTGTTTTTGCATGATTTTTTGCTCAACCTGCGGTCGTTAAATTCTCGCTTATCGTCTAACGGCATGCGCCCGTTTGGGCTTACTCATGATGTTGAGGGACAACAGCCCGACCATATTGGAAGGGTCGTTTGTGCGTACCTTTGGATCATGTATTGCGTTCAAGCCCAGCTGATTTGATTTCGTAGTTTGCGTTGTGGCACACCGCGTCTTCGCACGTAGCGTTGTTGGTGTATCCATGATCAGCCTCGCACAACGCGTTTTCCCTCCTCGTAGCCCTGTGCCTTTGCATCATCGGCTTAGCACCACGCGTGTCGGCCGCGTGACATGTGGCTCTAAGCTGCGAGCTGTACATTCATTGCAGTGAGAGCGTTTTTAATGATGTTGCGCACACTTCTTTCCATTGCAGCCCTGGCTTCGTGGTCGACGATAGCGTCCGCGCAAAACGTCAAATCGACTGATATTGACCTTGATGCGTTTGCACGCAAAGTCGCGCAAGAGACCGTGCGATCGTTGCGGAAAGCCGGCGCATTGAAGTCGCCAGTGTCAACGGCACCTTCAAACTGACCCACCTTGTCTTTCTGTTTGTTGCCCTCACGCGTGAGGGCAACAAACGGCTCAATCGACCTCTGCCTT
>NZGY01000078.1 GCA_002689605.1 Filomicrobium sp. | reverse complement strand
GGAGAGTAGGTCGCTGCCAGGTTTTCTAAATACCATTAAGAACTTGTTATGTTTATAATACAGCGCGGGGTGGAGCAGCCCGGTAGCTCGTCAGGCTCATAACCTGAAGGTCGCAGGTTCAAATCCTGCCCCCGCAACCAATAATTTTAAATACTTAAGATCGTGATATGCAATCGTGCAATTCGTCATTGCCGCACCATTGCCGCACTGTAGGTACAAAATTCTGGCTCACAGCCAGATTGCGGTACAAACACAGGTGATCTTTTTACGATCACAGGTCCTCGATTTATTGCGCCGTATTCAAGCAGGGATTGCTTCTTCAACAAGTTAATACAGTGGGCGGCTGCCGCGCCCGAAACAGGGCTGCTACTCTACGGGCATCCAGACATCAGGATGTTGGACAGCCAAAGAGGATGGTATGCCCGAGCCAGAAATTGGAGAGTTCGTTCAGCTTCGCGGACGAACTTGGCTTGTTGAGCAAGGTGCCGCTCTCCACGACAGTGGCATTGCATCGATCAGACTGTCATGCGTCGAGGATGACGCGCAAGGTGATAGTCTCGATGTAATCTGGGACGCTGAGATTGCAGCGACAATTTTGAAAGACTCCGCTTGGGAGCAAATCGCCACTAACGGTTCGTGCCCATCAGCAGTGCCCCTACAATATGCCGACGCATCTCGTGGGCATCATCAGGGGCCCCCCAGCGGAACCCACGCTTGACTAAGGCACCGATGAATGCCCCGACAATTACTCCGAACACTGCGGTAATGCCGAATGTGAGAGCTGCGCTGCTCATTTTCATCACGAAGATCAACGTCTGCCCAAGAGGCACAGAGTAGGTATGCGAAACGACCGGTTGAGGGTCAAACGGATCGGCGCCCAGCCAACCGGTGGCCCACCAACCAGACGCGATGGCCAGACCTGCGGCAACCGCCCCAAAAACATGAACAGTGAAACCGCGAAATTTTGCAGATGAGAAACAAAGGACAAACAAAACCAACGCTATTGCCCACGTAATGACCGAAGTCAGAGTACCGTTTGGGCCAGCCATTTCGCTGATCGTGTTTGGGATGCTGTCGTCAGAAGACATCACCACAGCATTAAGTATTGCAATGCGCAAGAGTGCAGTTGGCCCTGCTATAGCCGCATAGGCTGCGATGGCAAGAACCAGGAACGTGAACAGGGCGCGTAAATCCCCGCCCCCAACACGGGCGAGCGTACCAAAGCCACAGGTCCCGCAAAACTCCATGCCAACACCAAAGAGTAAGCCTCCGATGCTCCAGACAATGGGGTTGAAACTGAGGCGATGATAAAGCGATTGGGAAAAGTCGACGAGCCCAAGCATCGACAGTGTCCAAACGCCGACGATAGCGATGGCCATCGCGAGGCCCCACATTCGCAACCGCAAGTAATCCTGGGCGAATATCGCGTCTTCGATAGCGGCCAGCGTGCAGAATCGTCCAAGGCGGGCTGCCAACCCAAGAGTTATTCCGCCGAGGCCGCCGATGCTTGCGACAAGCCATGAAGTTGGCCACTCATCCATTGTGGCCTCCCAACCAGCTCAGACAGAGCAGGCATATATAAACTTTTGAATATTATAGGGCGATCCCTTGATCGGTCGCAATGATTAAATTCAAGAATACGACTCTGAGTTTGGTCCGCAATATAGATCGTAGACCGTCTCCATCATTTTTTGTGCACGCGCATCCTGGATACGATAGTAGATAGCTTTGCCATCACGCCGGGCTTCAATGATGCCTTCGGCCCTCAGTCGTGCCAGCTGCTGCGATACCGCCGGTTGACGCAAAGACAGGATGTCCTCGAGTTCTGTAACTGACTTCTCGCCATGGGCGAGATAACACAGAATCATAAGCCGACCCTCATGACTGAGGGCCTTCATCATTGATGTCGCGAGCTTTGCCTTCTCCGACATTGCGTCAAGTTGCTCATCATCTTTGAAGATTGCTGAAAGTGGAACGACCACAACCCTATCCAATCAATTTGCTGTCTCGGTTAGTAGCTTGGGCTTTGGCAGCCTCTTTAGCATCTGACCGAGAAGTCTCCAAAAGAAGTCCTCTCCACTCCACGATGACTTCACCCGCATCCGTTTGCATGACTTTGCGGGTGCCGCGGTGAAACAACTGTACCCCTATGAGTTTCTCGGCTTGCTGTATGAGGCGGGTCAGCCCTGACTGTGAAATTTTCAAGTATGTTGCGGCCGCCACGAAACTCTCAAAGCGGGCCAGGGTGGCAATCGCTCTGAGGTGCCGTACTGACAATTCTGGGATGTTGTCCATGCTGTTGCAGTTTTCGCATTGAGTTTCATCATCAATGAGTTTTTGACAATTGGACTTATAGAGTCAACACTCGACATCGCAGAAATTAGCGTCGTGAATCGGATCTTCAGACGATCCCGCGAACCAACGGGCGACGAACCATGACATTACTTTCCAAGACACACACCGCAGACGATTTCGCGGCTGTGCAGGAATATTTTCACAGCCGCAAGTGGACCGATGGCCTTCCCATTGTCCCCCCAACGGAAGAAGCTGTTCAAAAGATGCTTGACTGGGTTGTTATGCCTGCCGACCAACTGATTGGTATTGAGCCCGTTCGCGAACGCGTCATCACGACTGAAAAGTTGGCAATCAACGCGGTCATGGCTGGCTGCCTGCCTATGCACTTTCCAGTTGTTGTTGCTGCTTTTACGGCGATGCTAGAGGAGCCGTTTTTGTTGCATGGCGCCACAGCCAGCACTGGCGGTTGTGCAATTTTGATTGTGGTCAACGGGCCGATCCGCGACGAACTCGGTATGGACGGTACATTCAACGCTTTGGCCTCGAGTGATAGGGCGACAACGGCTATTGGACGAGCGATCCGCTTAACGCTCTACAACATGCTGGATGTGCGTCCTGGTGGAGCCGATCGCGCAACACTCGGCCACCCTGGCAAGCTCAGTTATTGCATCGCCGAAGATGAGGCAAACTCTCCTTGGCTTCCGCTGTCCGACGAGCGGGGAATCCCTGAGGGGCTGTCTGCGGTGACCGTGATGGCGGCCGGTGCTCCGCGACAATTCATGAATGAATGGACGACAAAGCCTGAAGAGATCCTCGATACCTACATTGCGGAAATAAGGGCGAACCAGCGCCACTACTCGATTTGGCCTGGCAATTACGCCATCGTCGTTCCAACTCAGCTCCGAGAGCACCTTTCAGCTGCTGGCTGGACCAAGGCAGACATCCGTCGTTACGTCTATGAAAACGCATTTATCCGCCGAAAGGAATGGGCCGAATGCGGCAAGGGGGCAGTCGTCGGGGACAAAGGCGAGAAGATTTATCCTGCTTTGCCCGATGAAGACCATCTCTTAGTCATTGCTGCGGGCGGACCCGCAGGCGGGTTTGGAGCAGTAATTCCACCATGGCTTGGCGACAAGAGCAAAGCCGTGACAGTTTCAATAGGTGCCTGTGTCGACTGTGGGTGATCGTCAAAAACGCAAGAATAAACTGTAAAGGGAGATGCCAGACGTGGGCATTACATTTCTAGATCCAACACACGAATCGAGTTCAACGGAGTTCAAACCAGCTCCGAGGTTGGTGTCGCTTGAAGGCGCGACAGTAGCGATCATCTCGAACGGCAAGAAGAATACCAAGCCCTTCTTTGATTTTGTCGAGAAGGAGCTAAAGGATCGCCAAGGTGTTGCTGAAGTTGTTCGCCTTACGAAGTCAAATTACAGCGCGCCTGTTGAAGCTGAGCTTTTAGCCGAGGCAGAGAAGTGGCAGGCGATTATCTCTGGTATGGGGGATTGAGGTAGCTGTTCGTCGTGCAGTTTGCATGACTCAATCGTTGGTGAACGCCTTGGTGTTCCTTCCGTCGGCGTGATGACGACGGAGTTCATTAGCGCAGCCCAGTTGATGTCGCGTGTGCTTGGGGCGGAAGATTTTCCGTTCGTTGTCATCGATCACCCCTTTAGCAGCGCAACGCCGGAACAACTGTCAGAACGTGCGCAGCAAACCGTATCTGATGCATTCAAGATTTTGACGGGCAAGTAGGCTGGGTGGAATGGTTTGCTGTTCCCGACGAGATACTGAAGGAGGCGCCCATGAGTGCACAAGCAAAGGGTGGGGGCCCCCTCGCCAACTATAAGTTCATTGAGATCGCCGGCATTGGGCCTGGGCCTTTATGCTGTTCTCTTCTGGCAGATCTGGGTGCGGATGTTATTCGCATTGATCGGCCGGAGCCAACCGGACTAGGGTTCGAATACGCCGGGCCGAAGGCCGACATTCGGCGGCGGGGACGCCCTTCTGTCGCTGTTGACCTGAAGCATCCCCAAGGCGTCGAAACAGTTCTTCAGCTTATCGAAAGTGCCGACGCTTTGATTGACCCTATGCGGCCTGGCGTGATGGAGCGTCTCGGTCTTGGCCCTGATGTCTGTCTCGAGCGGAACCCTCGTTTGATCTATGGCCGTATGACGGGTTGGGGGCAGACAGGTCCACTGGCCCACGTTGCAGGACATGACATCAACTACATCTCCTTGTCCGGCGTGCTGCACGCGATCGGTACAAAAGAGCGCCCAGTGCCGCCACTGAATGTCATTGGCGACATGGGTGGTGGGGCGATGTTCCTGATCCTGGGTTTGCTTTCAGGTATCCTTGAAGCCAAAAATTCGGGCAAAGGTCAGGTCGTCGACGTCGCCATGACGGAAGGCTCGGCATATCTCGCGATGGCTTGTTTCGGACTGGCATCATCTGGACATTGGAAGGATGAGCGTGAGAGCAACCCGCTCGATGGCGGCGCACCTTTCTGGCGCTGCTTCGAAACCAAAGACGGCAAGCATATCTCGATTGGCTGCGTCGAAGAGAAATTCTACGACTTAATGCTCGAAACGCTTAAGATCGATCCAGCAACTTTGCCGCCACAGCTTGAACCTGAGGGTTGGCCTGAGATCATCGCGATCCTAGATGCGAAGTTCAAAGAGAAGACCCGTGATGAGTGGTGCGAAATTATGGAAGGNACCGATATTTGCTTTGCTCCCGTTCTGAGCTTCAGTGAAGCACCTGACCATCCACATAACCAGGTGCGAGGCAGCTTCGTAGAGGTTGACGGTATCATGCAGCCAGGGCCGGCTCCCCGCTTCAGCCGGACGCCTGGGAGCATTAAGTTCGGACCGCCCGAATTTGGCGCACAAACCGAAGAAACGCTCGCGCGCTGGGGGCTGGAAGAACAACGCATACGAGAGCTTGTCGAAGCCAAGGCCGTTGGCCGACGTCAATGAATTGGCATGGGTTTGGAGACTGATTGGCAGCAGGACTTAAGTTTAAATTGTCAAAATCGAATTCAAGGTAGTTTTTCGTGCAAAGCAGCACCGAACACAGACGCATACTGGAAGGTGTCCGTGTTCTCGACTTAACACAGTTCTTGGCCGGGCCGCACGCAACGCTTTTGCTGGCGGGGTTAGGTGCTGAAGTCATCAGAGTAGACAATCCCAAGACTGGAGATGCTTTATCAGACTCGCCCCTCTATTATGGCAAGGACGGGCCTTCGTTCGATAAACAGAATGAGACAGACCTTGGTGTTGCCTTCCTCAAAAGACTGCGGGCTAAGAAATCTATAACCATCGATCTTAAGTCTTCCGAGGGTCGGTCACTCCTACAGGATTTGGCCAAATGCTCGGATGTCTTGGTCGAGAACTATTCCGTCGGCGTGACTGAGAGATTGCAGATCAGTTGGCCCGATCTCAAGGACGTCAATGAAAAGCTGATATACTGCTCGATCACGGGATACGGGAGCTGCGGGCCAGACGCCAAACGGCGCAGCTATGATGTGACAACACAAGCGATGTCCGGGCTTATGAGCATCACTGGCCAGCCTGGCGCACCACCAACCAAAGCGGGGTCTGCACTGGCTGATACGATTTCGGCCGTTTTTGCTTTCTCCGGCATACTTGCTGCTCTTTACCATCGTGAGCGCACAGGTGTCGGGCAGTTTGTCGATGTCTCAATGGTTGATGGCTTGTTCTCGCTTTTGTTTGATGAGCCACTGGATTGCTACGGTCGACTTGGCCTTGACTATCAACAAGGCAACCGCGTCCTGAGGTTTTCCCCGTTCAATACATTTCCGACAAGAAATGGTTGGCTTGTGATTGGATGTGGAACCGACGCGATGTGGAAAGCGTTGTGCCAAGTGGTCGGGCGTGATGACTTGGCTGATCATGACGATTGGGGGCGAATGGCATGGCGTGTGGCCAACAACAATCAGGTCGAATCTTTGATCTCACATTGGAGTGTCGAACAGACGACAGAACGTGCTGTAGAGTCTCTTGATTCAGTAGGTGTGGTTTCAAGCGCCGTACAGAACATCGAAGATCTACTACGTTGGCCCCACCTCTTGGATCGCGGCATGATCACCACCGTCGAACATCCCTTGCTCGGACCGCTTGGCGGATTGAAAGCAGCTGGTTTCCCGTTGAAGTTCAGTGAGGCCCACAGTGGCTATGATACGCCTGCAGCCGTAACGGGTACGCACACTCCGGGTATCCTTCGAGATTGCTTGGGCCTCTCTGACAGTCGCATAGAGGAGTTACGCGCAAGCGGCATAATCTAGCGATGGTGTCGCTCGGCCATTTCAAGGATTTCTAGCCTTCAGGGGGCAATTAGAGCGATCACTTACTTGTGGGCCGGTCGCGTTGACTCAATCCTGTAAGATCATGAGATTGTTGCTGCAGCTGCTCGCGACAACGGTACGCCAATGCCGATAACAGGGCTTGCAACAGAGCTTTATCGGCTATTNGTTGCCAAGGGCTTGTGAGNAGACGACAATGCCGCGATCAAACCGATGCTTGAACAGTCAAAGCCCTGGTCATGAATCTTCGGACCATACTATCAGAGCTGACTCAATGATCTTAGCAGNTGGGACCTGAGGCCAATGCCCAAAATTGCGGTTCGTGCCGAATTACATCTTAGCTTTGAGTTTGATGACTTCACTGACCCTTGGGAGGAGCGGCCTTTCATGTTGCTCCAGCATGGCAATGGTCGCTCAGCGCAATTCTGGTATCGCTGGATTCCTTATCTGGCGCGCCACTATCGGATCATTCGTCCCGACATGCGCGGGCTTGGTGCGTCACGGGGCAATTGGAACCTGGATCAGGACTTTACGTTGGACTTTCTGATAGAGGATCTGGTTGTCATATTGGATCACGCAGGCGCAAAGAACGTGCATTTCTGCGGTGAGTCTATGGGAGGAATTCTCGGTCTGGCCGTTGCTGCACAATATCCCGAGCGCGTGCGGACACTCACTTTGGTTTCGACACCTGTCTATATCGAACAGCAAATGAAGGACCGGTACGCATTGGGTAGGGGCTCCAGAATTGAAGCAATGGAGGAAATGGGGATCCGCTCTTGGGTGTCAGCCACGACCCGTGCCACCCGACTTCCAGCTGACGAGGAACCCGATTTGTTCAGTTGNTACGTTGATTAGTTTGCAAAGGGTGATCCGCAGGTTCAAGTCGCGATGTCGAAGCTTGTCAACAGCGCCAATGCAGAGGATCTCCTGCCTCAAATTAAATTACCCGTGTTGGGCCTTTATCCAACAAAAGGTCAGATCACGAGCTACGCACAAGAGGGCATGCTGAGGGAGGGGATCGAGCAATTCGAACTCATTCATCTCCCAACGAACTATCATATGGTTCAGTTGCTCTATCCAAAAGAATGTACAGACGCGTTAATCTCGTTTTGCTCTCGGCATGATCGGCAACGGTAGGTCGCGCGATAAGGCAAAGTCTCGCTTTGCGTAACCAAGTTGAATTGATGTCCTCATCTCTAGAGCACTGAAGGCTTCAGTGTTTCATGCCTGTTCGTTTTATGGATGAAGGTATAAGGCACTGAAAAATATAAGATAATTTCTGTTTCTTCAGAATGATACTGTCCGACGTCGACCTTTGCGTTCAAGTTATGCAAGGAAATAGAGGAAACGAAGGATGGCGCAGACATGCAGAAACCATTGGCCGAATTCATAGGAACATTCACATTAGTCCTTTTCGGTTGCGGCGCAGCCGTTATCGCAGGCGAACAGATCGGTGTGCTGGGTATCAGCTTTGCCTTTGGCCTGGCGCTCATTGCTATGGCCTATGGCTTCGGACCTGTATCCGGCAAACTTGCAGGTCATGACATTGCAAAAGCAGGTCTCGGCCAGAATGGTTGGGGACAGGGTTATCTTGGTGAGTATGGATTGGTGTCCGCTTTCGTTTTCGAAATAGTCGCAACGTTCTTGTTTCTGGTTACTATTTTGGGCGTAACAGTACGAGGGGCAACAGCCGCGGTTGCCGGTCTCGCTATCGGACTTGCTCTTGTCGTCATTCATATTGTGGGCATTCAAGTAACCGGCGTTTCCGTAAACCCCGCTCGTAGCCTTGGTCCGGCTTTATTTGCAGGTGCAGGTGCACTGAGCTAACTGTGGCTATTCATCGTCGCACCGTTGATTGGTGCGGGGCTCGCGGGTCTCTTGTTTCAAACAGGAATGATGGACGGAGAAGCCTCCGAATAGAACAGGCATCGCAATCTTCCCGGACGGCTCTTCTTGAGCCGTCCGGATATAAGGGATGCTGAATCCGGGGCTGATGTGCCTGTGCGTCTCAATCGGCCATGGCGCTTGTCGGTCTGTTAGGCTCTAAGTTGAGCCGTACCGACGATACTCAAATGATCGACGAACGAGAAGCAACCCGTTAAGATCTGAATCGGCTTGGCCATCGGTGATTGAACGGAAGGAACTCGGCTCAATGATGGACGACGTCTACCAGCGGCAAAATTTTGGAAACGAAGTGGGTCTTGGTCGCAAACCTGCACTTCTCATCATCGACTTTCAGGTTGGCTTTGCCGATCCAGAAGTCTTCGGCGGAGGCAATGTCTCGGATGCGATCGCAGCAACGATCCCTCTTCTTGCCGAATTCCGCAGGTTGCGCCTTCCCGTTGCCTATTCGAGGGCAGTGTTTTCTGATGACGGCTCAGACGCAGGCGTGTTTGGAATGAAAGTTCCTGGTCTAAAGCGACTAACCAATGATGCAGGTATTTCCCAGATCGTGCCGGAACTAGCGCCAGAGCCAGGCGAATACGTCGTACGTAAGACGGGGCCGAGTGCGTTCTTTGGTACGTCCCTCACAACTTGGTTGATGGCGCAGGGCGTCGACTCTGTGGTTGTCACGGGAGCCACGACATCGGGATGTGTCAGGGCGAGCGTCGTCGACTCTATCAGCTACAGCTATCGTACCGTTGTTGTGACTGACTGCTGTGGAGACCGTGCATTGGAACCTCACTCCGCGAATCTTTTCGACATTGGCCAGAAGTATGCTGATCTGCTGACTGCAGATGAGGCCATCTCCGCAGTACGTGCGGTTGCAGGTCGGAACAGTCCCGATATTGATTGAACTGGAAATCCAAGAATGGTCGATGCTCTCGGCTATCGGCGCAAGTTTGCCGTTGTTGCGCCGTCCACAAACACCATCGTTCAACCAGAGTTTGATGCGATGGCGCCTTGCGGTGTCACCAATCACTTCAGTCGCATCCATATTCCCGACGATCCGCTCGGTTCGGATGCTGACTTCGAACAGCTGATGGTTCGCATTCGTGCTGAATTGATGGTGGCTGTTGATCGCGCAATGACAGCCAAGCCAGACTATCTAGTTATGGGAATGTCATCAGAGACGTTTTGGGGCGGTTTGGATGGGTCCAAGGAATTGGAAAGAAAGCTTGTCGAACGTTCCGGCTTGAATATCGCTATGGGGTCTGACGCAAGCCAGGCGGCTCTCAGAGCGTTTGGTGATATCAGGCGTATTAGCGTCGTTACACCTTACATGCCGGTTGGAGACGAGGAGGTACGCAAGTTCTTCACTGACTGCGGTTTTGAAGTGTTGGCAGTTCATGGCCTCAAATGCGAAAGCCCGACCGCTATTGCCCATGTTGATGCCACGACCCTGCGCGATGCCGTCCGCGAGGTTGACGATCCACAGGTTGAAGCAATCCTGCAGGTCGGAACCAATCTGGCTTTCGCATACATTGCGCCAATTGCAGAGTTCTGGCTCGACAAACCAGTCCTCGCGATCAATACGGCCACATACTGGTGGGGACTTCGGCAGAATAATATTACGGATCATATGGATGGCTTCGGAAGCCTGCTGCGCGATCACTGAGATATCGACTAACCCAGCATCCATTGGGCTCCGTCCTGCTGAAGTGACAAGTCACCCAACTGGGAGATCAAGCTGTGCAGAATACCCTGAGGGTGAGAGAGATAGAGGATAGCGACATAGAGGCTGTTATTGCCTTGTGGCATAAGTCTGGTGTTGCACCCTCATGGAACCCACCTGAGCGGGATATTGTATTTGCTCTTCGGGACACGCATTCGACGATCCTTTTAGGCGAGGCCGGAGACCAGCTCATTGCGAGCGCTATGGTCGGCGAGGACGGTCATCGTGGCTGGGTTTACTACGTTGCTGTTGACCCAGAACATCAAAAGAGCGGCCTAGGTCGTGAAATCATGCAAGCTGCCGAGAATTGGCTTGTGGCACGTGGATGCTGGAAAGTTCAACTCCTGATTCGAGCAAGCAACCAAGGCGTAAAGAACTTTTATGAATCCATCGGATACAAAGACACCGAGACAGTTTGCATGAAGAATGTTGTTGAGAACTAGTTCGTTCTCAATAACTCGATAAGTCGATAAGTCGACTACCAACCCGACAACAGTCTGCACTAGTAGACAGATAGGCTCTATCCCTCTCACCTTGCACGCAACTCATTTTCAATTGCTGCGTCGTCAATCTAGTAGATTGCGCAGCCGTCTTCCGCATCGCTTAAGTGGGCATTGATAAGGTCCTTGATTGTCCCCGTCTTTGGCCACTCAGGTTCGACGTAGGTGGAAGCCCGTTGATCCATTTCTGCGTCCATTGAATTTCCGTCCTGGTCTATTAGGTCGATCTGCCTGGATTCAGGAGCAAAACAGACTGTATCGCCTGTTCGGAGCTGGCGCAGTCGGTTGCGCGGGAGATGATACGCGGCCTTCGCGCGGGCACCTGCAAAGCCGGATGTTCGTTGATCCGTCAGTAATGCAACATCGAGATCTGGATCCGCGTTTAGGGCCACCATGATCGCAAAGTTGGCTGATAGAAGTTCGATCGTCGAACGGTCACCGGTAATGACGTAGCAGGTCTTTATAGCAAGCTTGGTTGCGTTCGCGGTATCCTTAAAAAAAGTCAGCCTGGCTTGCGCACATATGCACCTTGTAAGTGCTCTTATAGCGCATAGATTCGGACTCTTTCACCCAGGCCCCACCAGGACAAAGGTTGCCGCGA
The DNA here is from genome assembly GCA_002689605.1 of Filomicrobium sp. Lineage (GTDB taxonomy): Bacteria > Pseudomonadota > Alphaproteobacteria > Rhizobiales > Hyphomicrobiaceae > Tectiglobus. The sequence goes on along the minus strand of NZGY01000078.1, from coordinate 2,194 downwards.
TAAAGGACGATTTGAGGTTGGAATGCCATGGGCTTGTCGACTGGGCGGAAGATGGATTGCGCACCAAAGTCNAGGTCCGGAACATCCTTGTATAGCTCTGACAATTTTGGACCAAAGATAGACGTTACGTCGTTCAAGACATTCTCAGCTACAAGATACTTTACGACGCTGGGCAGCATTGCTCCGATGTGATTGACGGGATACTTGCCGACAGGCTGTAGATCGCTGATCCAGGGCATTTCTGCCATTTCCTGCCAAATGCTAGACGGTGTGTAGTCGATGCCCCAGGATCGCGTCATCCAAGGCAGATGCAAAGGCAGATTGGTAGAGAGGCCAAACAACGCTATGGCACGGACAAAATTCTGAAAATTTTCTGGACCGATTGTATCTGCTGGCACAATGCCTTTCTCGAGCGCGTTTCGATACAGCGTCATGGTTTTGCGCGTGAGGTCCAGGCGCGCTTCCGTGTTGGCGGCGTGGAGATCTTCGCCTGCAAGGATGAAACCACCGCAACACAAGGCAACATAGTTGGACATCGCGGAAGCTAAGTTCTCGCAAACCCCAACATCAGTCACGATATGCCGGCGAACGAGTTCAAGTTCGGCATCATCGGCGTCGCCGTTCGTGTGCCGAATACGGGTCATGGCGAGATCACCAATCGTAACCTCGCGACCATCGGGAAGTTTCCCTACCGAGCGATGGCCGGAGTGCAGTAATGCCCACGGAATGTAGCGATAGGGCTCGATTCCCATTGTATGTATCAGCATTGGGAAGGTCTTATCGCATCCGCCGCTGGCAACAATTCCAAATGGCGTCATGAGGCCGATCGTGCCTTGAACCGTCCAGGCAGTCGTAAACTTGTAAGCGTTGGAAAAGCCTTGGCCCGACGCTTCCATGCCCCGGTGATCGGTGAAACCGGAGAAAGGCACCTGATACATGGCCGGGCAACATTTTCGGCGAGCATCTCGGCGGCAAGGTCAAACATAGGTACCAAGCTCTGATCGCACGGAGAGCCCATGGGATAAATGCCGAGTAAGGGCGTTTCCGGGTTTCCCTTCGGAGTGAACACGGAGCGATAGTGTTGATCACCTACCCAAGCAATCGCTGAGTCGTTGAGATCTCCTGTTAGAAGGTCGGGATGTTCACAGGCACGGCGGTCTCTGACAAGCTTCATTTCGATCCATCCAGGGAAGTTGTAGGCGTAGAAACAGACTGCCGAGCCTGCTGCAAACGTCAGCCATCTGCTTAGCCACGGCGTGACCTAGCATACGACCAAACCCGGGGTTCGTCGACTGGCACTTGAAGTATTGGCAGTGTCGCCTCGGCTTACCGACAGTAACTGCGACTACGCTTCTGCGATTGATGAGGTTGCTGTCGAAAAGTAGTTATGTTGTCTTAACTGGCGCGTTCGGCGCGTGAGGCTGCCTCTTGGACGTAAACGCAGGTTCGAGACGCGCAGTCACTTATATCGGCTTTGCCGTTCACTGCGTGATCTCGGTCTACATCGTTATCGAGACACGTATCGATCCAGAGATCCCGGTCGACGGCAGCAAAGCTGGATCCGGATTCATTGGTCTGCAGCAGGAATGGCATGCCGCACTGCGGACATTCAAAAGTTGTGAGCATCGTGTTATGGCGCCTTATCTAAATTTCGCTCTATCGTCACTTCGCGTGGTCGGACAAGAAACAAGCCCACCATCATGCAGGCACTTGCCGCTATGACCCAGGGCGAATGGCTTTCTCCAAAGATAATCATGCCCCATGCTACTCCTGACAGAGTGACAACGTAGGCTGTCTGGCTGGCAAAGACCGGACCAGCTGTGGTCACCAGATGTACAAACGTGCCGTAAGCGAAAGCATTTATGAGCGCCATTCCAATGATTGACCATTCAACAGCACCAAGGGGCCAACGTGGCCACCAAATGGCGTCAAGCGCGATAACAATGGGGGCCGTGATAAGGGATGCAACTGCGAGCATTCCGCAGAGGATGGTGAGTGCTTCGCCTTTTGGCATTCTCAAATCGATGTAGATATTCTCGATCGCGTAACAGAATGCGCAAGCAACCGCTAGAAGAACGTATGGCGCAGCCGAAGCATTCGGCAGACTCGTATCCGGTAAGAGAATGAGAAAGATACCAGCTGCTCCGAGCGAAATGCCCAATAATCGCGAAAGAGAAATACGTTCAATGCCAAA
>NZGY01000077.1 GCA_002689605.1 Filomicrobium sp. | reverse complement strand
AGTGCCTTGTAGTGGTCCACGATGCGATCGACGACATCATATTTGATCTCATCAGCGCATTTGGGTGACATTGTCGGTGATTGCCACGTCTTAGGAAGATCGTTGAGCAAATCAGCCATGGTCTTGTCAGGGTTGCGGTCAAGCATATCGCAGACGGCGAGTGCGGCAACAAGCCCGTCATCGTAGCCTCGTCCAAGTGGAGGGTTGAAGAAGAAGTGCCCTGACTTCTCAAAACCGACTAAGGACTTGGTCTCGTGGCTGTAGCGCTTGATGTAGGAGTGGCCGGTTTTCCAATAGGTTGTTTGTGCGCCATTGGCGTTGAGCACCGGATCTGTCATGAACAAGCCGGTTGATTTTACATCAGCAATGAACTTTGCATTGCGGTGTAGCGCAGAGATATCTCGGGCCAGCATAACGCCNACNTTGTCNGCGAAGATNTCNTTGCCNTNGTTGTCGACGACGCCGCATCGNTCNCCGTCNCCNTCAAATCCCAATCCGACATCCGCACCGCTGTCTTTGACNGCATNAGCAATGGCGTGAAGCATCTTCATGTCTTCNGGATTGGGATTGTAGCGNGGGAANGAGTGGTCGAGTTCCGTATCAAGTGGAACGACTTCACATCCCATCGCTTCGAGAACTTGTGGAGCGAATGCNCCAGCGGTGCCGTTGCCGCAGGCTGCTACAACTTTTAGCTTGCGCTTGAGNTTCGGCCTGTCCGTGAGAGCCGCGATATAGCGGTCGGCCATATCAGCCACGTAGACATAGCGGCCGCCAACCTTGGTTTCAAAGCGCCCTTCGAGGACAATCTCTTTGAGCGCACTCATTTCATCAGGNCCAAATGTGAGTGGTCGGTTCATGCCCATCTTGATGCCGGTCCAACCATTGTCATTATGGCTGGCGGTGACCATGGCGACGCCTTCGACCTCAAGCGCGAACTGAGCAAAGTAAGCCATGGGGGAAAGGGCAAGGCCAATNTCGTGCACTTCGGCGCCGCCGGCGAGTAGACCNGAAATCAAAGCTTGTTTGACCGAGCCTGAGTACGAACGGTAATCGTGGCCGACAACTATGCGCTTTGGGACATTTCGCTCGGCAAACAGTGTTGCCAATCCCAATCCGATGGTTTGCAGGCCCATGAGATTGATTTCGTCAGGAAACAGCCAGCGCGCGTCATACTCCCGGAAGCCCGTTGGCTTAACNAGTGGGAGACGCTCAAAATCAGCNGTATTTGCTTTGAGATCAGCGCGTGGTGTTGGCAACATAATTGGCCCCTCTGAATCGCTGCGGGAACGTAACTGATTGGCTGCGGGAACGCTATGCTGTCGAGATGTGCTCAACAGTTATGCGCAGTTTGGCCGCGTGGATATGCTGGTGACAGGAAATATGGATAGGCAACTTGCACGGATTGGTGCCTTNAGGTGACCTTATATGGGCTAGGTTCCCAAAGTCACGTGTCTGTTTGTCATTTGGAAAGATTCGAGCCGCTGGATGAAGTTCATACCAAGCAGGCTCTCCGATAAGGAGCCGGGTTGNGCTACGAGGGCCTCGACATTCTTTACTTCGAGCGGGCCGATCTTGATTGAGTTAATCCGCACAGAAGCGGCTTTGGTGGTTCCTCCGGCGGTTGCAACCGTCGTGGTGTAGTCGGATNAGCTGAGGCGAATGCCAGCAGAGTTGGCGTCGCTTGCCGTCAGCATGACGGTTGTTGCGCCAGGATCTATGAGCACTTGGACTGGTGCCCCCTCGACGCGTGCTCTGGTTCCAAAACGACCATCGCGCCTCTTTCTAATTCGAATTGAAGCTTTGGCGATTGCCTGATCGAGCTGTTTGGGNAGTGATGAAGATCTGGGCGGTGGCTCAGGTCTGGATGAGCCTGCAAAGCCGAGTTTATCGCGAAGGCTGTAACCAGCCACAAGCAGCAACAGCAATCCTAGCCAAATGACGAGATCCCGTGCCATGCCGGAAGGTCTGGCATCGGAGCGTGCCAGCATTCCGCCGCCNAAGCACATCAGAAGTGCAAGCAGCGCGGCCATGCTNGCGATCGCGTCACCGCTCAATCCACCTAAAGAGCCTGNATCACCAACAGCAATCGCAGCTATAACGCCNACTGCGAGTATCGCCATACAAATCCAGAACATGTCCGCTCCAATTGTTCACAACTTGGCAGTTACTTTGGTCTGCAAGNTGGACCTTGATGTGTTAGCTGACTGCAGCTGCCACTTGGCCTGATGTTTTGTTTGCTTTTACAAGGCGCGCAGGGCGTCTGCGAGGTTGTCGCGCACTCTTAGGTGGTGGTACCAATTCTGTTGTCTTGGTGTTGTCCATCACGTGTTCAGCAACGACAGTTGACTTTCCGCTCAGNGTGCGTTGCGCTGGGAATACGACTGTGGCTGTCGTTCCCTTTCGCATCTCTGATTGTAGGTCGAATTGGCCTTGGTGGAGACCGATCAAGCTTTGGACGATGGATAGCCCCAAGCCGGTGCCGCCTTCCGCGGTTTCATGTGCGAGCGAACCTTGCCCGAAGGATTCCAGAACGATTGGGATTTCATCTGGCGGAATACCNGGTCCTGTATCTCTGACAGACAAAGACTGACCGCCGGTTTCTGTAGCTGTTGAAATCAGGTCAATTTGGCCACCGCGCGGCGTGAATTTTATCGCGTTTGAGAGCAGGTTCAGGCAGATTTGTCTGACAGCTCGTTCGTCGGCTACGAGCTTCGATAAGTCCAAATTGCTTCGGTTGTTCAGTCGAACCCCTTTTGTTTCTGCGCGCAGCTTTAAAAGGCAAATACTGTCATCGATAATGTCTGAGAGCAGGATGCTCTTTTCATTGAGCTNGTATTTACCGGCTTCGATGCGCGAGAGATCGAGTATTTCATTGATAAGATTGAGTAGATGCGATCCGCTCGTGTGAATATTGTCAGCGTATTCCTTGTAAGTTGCGTTTTGAAGCGGACCCAGGATCTCGTCTTTCATGACTTCCGAGAAGCCAAGAACAGCATTCAGTGGTGTTCGGAGTTCGTGGCTCATTGTGGCCAGGAAGCGTGATTTTGCGAGGTTGGCGTCTTCGGCCCGCCGCCGCGCTTCATCCGATATCGATTTGGATTCCGCTAGTTCGGCAATCAGCAGGTCCTTCTGTAGGCGAAACTTGAGCATTGAGACAGCTGTCGTCTGCAGTCCTTTCGCCAGGAAAATGAAATAGATGTGGACGCCGACAGCTAGGGATGCGAGCGCGAAATAAAATGAATCGCCCTGAGCAACGAGGTGCGAAACCACAGCAATAGTCATTGGCACTGTTCCGACGTAGAACAGCGGAAGCATGGTGGAGGCAAACGTCATGCGGATCGCAAGCACGACAATCAGCGAAGCAAACAGGAATACGTGTGACGAGAAGATGTAGCCCTGGTTTCCTGTCAGATCCGCACCTGTGCCCACCAGTGCAAACCCAGCCCAGGAGACGCCACAGATGGCTTCGGCAATAATCAGCCGTCTGGTCCAAACTTTAAGATCTATGTTTCCTGGATCTTGTGCTTTGAAGTGTCGGCAGACTTCCAAGAGGCATATTTTCGCTGCCACGACGACGATCAGCCAAACCATGGCCTGATGCATCGGTGCCCAGAACATCGATGCCAGAGAGAAAATGAGGGCAAGAACTAGGATCGTCGATTGGGCTGCCAACTCGTTCCGCACGAACAAGAGTATGAGTTCATAGCGCAACTCAGGTGGACGCCTGTCCTCCTCCAGCAGGCGTTGCCGCATCGTACGGATCGATAGTTGTGCTGCGGACGGGCGCGCGCCGACAGTCTGGGGCCGTGATCCAGTCCCATTGCGTGCACGGATTCTTCCCTGTGCCGCTGTCACCGCGCTGCTGTTGCCTTTCGATTTTCCGTTGCCAAAGGCCTTGAGGCCAGTGGCTCCCTGCTAGGGTTGACAGAAATTAGTAATCAATAGTTTACGATGATTGCGGTTCTGGCACTCTTCAGGGGAATATGGCCTCTGATGGGTAAGAACAACTGTTTCTTGCGTCTGCAACTTAGACTTGGTTGGATTGCCTGATTGCCACGTTAACGTGAGCAAATCTGCATTAAACGATTATTTGCAGCCATTTCTCCTGGACTGAACAGGCTTGTGCATGCTCGATAGGCATCGCTTGTGCTAGCGCATGCTTGGAAGGTGAAATGAAGATTATTGAACAGCCCGGGGCGCCGAATCCAAGGCGGGTAAAGCTCTTTGTTGCCGAAAAGGGGCTGGAAATCCCTTTTGAGACCCTGGAGCTTAACAAAGCCGAGCACCTTTCAGAAGAATTCACCAAGTTGAACCCGCTCCAACGTGTGCCGGTGTTGGTGCTTGATGATGGCACGGCGATATCAGAATCCGTCGCAATCTGCCGCTATCTGGAGGATCTCAATCCAGAGCCCAACCTATTCGGGATATCCCCTCTTGAGCGGGCCACAGTTGAGATGTGGAACCGCCGGATGGAGCTTGGTTTGCTTTTTCATATCGCTCAATGCTTCCGCCATACGCATCCAGCCATGGCGGCAATGGAGAAGCCGCAAATTCCTGAGTGGGCAGAGGCCAATAAGCCGCGCGTAATGCAGTATCTCGGCGTGTTAGACGATGCATTGGGAAAGCAGGTGTATGTCGCAGGCGACAGGTACACGATAGCGGATATCACCGCTTTGGTTGCAATTGATTTCATGAAGCCTGCGCGGCTGCAAGTCTCTGACGCGCATGCCAATGTGAAGCGATGGTACGATGAGGTCGCGCAGCGACCCAGCTCGAAGTTGCGCTAGAGGATTAGTCTGGGTTCGACACTGATGTTCTCGTTCTGGAGAAAGCGCACAAAGGCCGACGGTGCTCCAACCGCGAGTGATCATCGCAGCTCGGTCAGGTTGAGCGTCGTTGGGTGTGGTGATGCTTTCGGCGCAGGTGGTCGGCTCCAAACCTGCTTTCATGTCTCTGCCGGTGACACACAGTTCCTTATTGATTGTGGTGCGACTGCACTGATTGGTTTGCAGCGCATGGGGCTCAGCCCTAACGATGTGGATACGATCGTCCTCTCCCACTTGCACGGAGATCATTATTCCGGACTTATTTGGTGGATTATGCATGGCCAATACGTCAGTCAGCGCACGTCAGCATTGACTGTAATTGGTCCTGAAGGAACCAAGGAACGCTACTTGGCCACCGCCGAATTGATGTTTCCTGGTTCGACCAGTGTTGACCCTCCGTTTGATGTAAATTTCGAAGTCTACAATGAGTACGAAGTCACCGAGGGGTTAGGTTTCAGTGTTAAGCCGTTCCCGGTCAGTCATCCTTCGGGGGCAATGTCGAGTGCTCTGTGAATCGAAGTAGACGATCGCGTGATTGCCTTTTCTGGTGATACGGAATGGAAAGACAATCTGGTTGCTTGCTCGAGCGATAGCGACATCTTCATCTGCGAGTGTTTCGGATATCGCGATAAAGAACATTTCCATATAAGCTGGGGCTACATAGAGCAAAAGCTACCTCAGATCACCGCGAAGAAAATTTTGCTCACGCACCTTGGTGAGAAGATGCTCGCTCATGTTGATGAGATCGATCGTCCGCGTGTGGTTATCGCCGATGATGGGATGCTTGTTGATCTCTAGCGGGAAAAGGCGGATGTGATGTCGAGCCTGTCGTCGCTGATTGATCTCGTCTCCCAAATCTCTCCTTGTCGTCTTTGTCGTGATGAGCCAGCTGGCGGTCTCCTTGCTCACGAGCCGCGTCCTGTGTTGCGTGTTTCATCGACGGCCCGTATTGCAATTTGTGGTCAGGCGCCTGGGACGCGTGTTCACGCAAGTGGCATTCCTTTCACCGACCCGTCTGGCGATCGCTTGCGAGAGTGGATGTCAGTCAGTCAAGAAGAATTCTACGATAGCGCGCGTATTGCGATTGTTCCGATGGGTTTCTGCTTTCCCGGGCTCGACAGTAAGGGCGGTGACCTTCCGCCCCGCAAAGAGTGTGCGCCGCGATGGCGGTGGGAAGTCTTTCAACGCCTCGACAACATTGAACTCATTTTGCTGGTTGGGCTGTATGCTCAGAAGTGGCACCTGGATGGACAAAAGAGGGGTAATCTGACCGAGACGGTGAGAGCCTGGGAGACGTACAAGGACTTCAATCCACTCATGATCCCCTTGCCGCATCCGTCATGGCGGAACAATGCCTGGCTCAAAAAGAACCCCTGGTTCGGCACAGAGTTGCTGCCCTACCTCAAAGAGCAAGTGCACAGCCTGCTTTAGCGGATAATTGAAATTTATTTTCTATTGCGGTGCTGATTTTATCGGTTTAAGGAAAAATATTCCTATACAATGCTGACGAGCTGTTCGGCGGCAGGGGTGCACGAAAGGGGCTTTGAATTGGCTCTCGACAAGATGGACATCAAGATCTTGAAGATCCTTCAGGAGGACTGCACCCGTCCCGTCGCCGACATTGGCAAAGAGGTCGGGTTGTCGACGACACCGTGTTGGCGACGCATCCAGAAGTTGGAAGAGGCCGGCGTTATTCAGAGGCGAGTAGCCATACTTGATGCCGAAAAGGTCTTGGCTGGCGTCACAGTCTTTGTGTCGATCAAGACAGACTCTCACTCACTCGACTGGCTTGAGCGCTTCCATCAAGCAGTGAAGGATTTTCCGGAGATCGTCGAGTTTTACCGCATGAGTGGTGAGGTCGATTATATGCTGCGTGTGGTCGTGCCGGATATTGCAGCCTACGATGAGTTCTATAAGAATCTGATTTCACGGATCGACATTACAAAAGTTTCGTCGGCCTTTGCGATGGAGCAAATCAAGTACACGACCGCCGTCCCGCTGACATTCGCGGAACGTGAGGCGCAGGGCGGCGGCAAAACGGATAGATGAGCATGGGAAAATTAGAACTATTCGCGGTCGAGCGCTCTTATGGCCCGGCCGACCAAGAGGCTTTGGCCTCGATGACAGGCCTTGAGGTTATGAAGGCTATGCGCGATGGACGTTTGCCCTCGGCGGCAATCTCCGAGTCCCTGCAGTTAGATGTGGTTGAAGTGGAGCGAGGGCGCGTCGTGTTTGCCGGAAAGCCATCGGCATAATTCTATAATCCGCTAGGTACTGTACACGGCGGTTGGCCATCAACGTTGCTGGACTCTTGTATGGGATGCGCAGCCCATACCACACTTGATGTGGCTGGAAACTACACAACGCTGGAGCTGAAAGTGAATTTCATTCGGCCAATATTCGAGAGCACCGGGGTTGTGAGAGCTGAAGGCCAGGTTGTGCACGCGGGACGTCGAACAGCTTCCGCAGAAGGGCGTTTGGTTGATGAGGCCGGCAAGCTTTATGCGCACGGCTCAACAACATGTATCATTCTGTGAGCGCTGATAGATGAGCGCTCACAGCTCTATGGTCTTCAGGGTAATCGAAGAGCGTTGATTTATTTGTCGGCGTTATTCAGACGTGCGACGAGCGAAGAGGTATCCCAGCGACCACCGCCCATCTTCTGGACTTCTGAGTAGAACTGATCGACTAATGCAGCAACTGGCAGGCTGGCGTTGTTCTGGCGTGCTTCAGCGAGCGCGATATCTAGGTCCTTGCGCATCCAGTCCACTGCGAAGCCATAGTCGAACTTCCCGTTTGCCATGGTCTCCCAACGGTTTTCCATCTGCCAAGAGCCGGCTGCACCTTTGTCAATCGTTGTCATGACGGCTTGTATGTCGAGGCCTGCCTTTTGCGCAAAGTGGATACCTTCTGACAAGCCTTGAACGACACCTGCGATGCAGATCTGATTGACCATTTTGCAGAGCTGACCTGATCCTGCTTCGCCCATAAGTGTGGCCTGGCGGGCATAGCATTCGATCACTGGTAGAGCCCTATCGTAGACAGCTTTGTCACCACCGATCATGACGGTTAGGACACCGTTTTCCGCACCGGCCTGACCACCCGATACTGGTGCATCAAGAAAGTCGAAGCCCTTTGCTTTTGCCTCAGCGTAGAGCTCGCGCGCGACATCGGCTGATGCCGTTGTGTTGTCGATGAAGATCGCTCCAGGCTTGACGGAATGAAACGCACCGTCCGGACCAGTTGTGACAGAGCGGAGGTCATCGTCGTTGCCAACGCAGCAAAATACAAAGTCTGCGCCTTCGGCTGCTTCGCGTGGTGTCGCGGCGGCTTTTCCTGCACCGTACTTCTGGACCCATTCCTTAGATTTGGCGGCTGTGCGGTTGTAGACAACAAGCTCGTGTCCACCCTTCTGCAGGATATGACCTGCCATCGGATAGCCCATTACACCTAGTCCGATCCAAGCAACTTTTGCCATCGGTGTTCTTCCCTCTTCAATTTTTGTCTGTTCGGTCCGTGTTGTAGCCGACTTTTTCAGGAAGTTACAGAGGGAGCGGATCAGGAGGCCTGGATTGGTAATGAGTTGGAATGTTTGACTTGGCCAAGCGCAAAGCTGGACTCAATGTTCGCGATGCCGCTGATGCGTGTCAGCGTGCCTTTGACGAAATCCTCGTAGTCATTGAGATCCTTGGCAACGACTCTCAATAGATAATCGCGCGGCCCTGTCATGAGGTAGCATTCCAAGACTTCTGGGCAGCGGCGCACAGCTGTCTCGAAACGCTCCATGGCTTCTTCGCTCTGTCGTTCTAATTTGATCGATATAAAGACGCTGATGGGAAGGCCAATCTTGGTCTGGTCAACGAGGGCTGTGTAGCCGCGAATGATGCCGGCATCTTCCAGGATACGCAGTCTCCTCAGGCATGGGCTGGTCGTAATGCCGACGCGTTCCGCCAGATCGGTTGCGGTCAGGCGACCGTCTTCCTGTAGTGCCTGTAGGATTCTCTGATCTACTGCATCGATTGATCGGTTGGTGATTTCTGCCAAGAAACTTCCGTTCAATGCCGAAATTGTGCGCAATTTCCATGAATATTAGCAATGTTTGCAATTTTTGACTATGCGCTTTGACGTATTGTGCTGCTGGAAGAGGTTGCAGTGGAATGTCTTGCTCAAATTCGCCCTGGATTGAATTGGTGTCTTACGATGACATCCTGTCGGCCAGCGATACGCTGCGCGGGCAGGTGCATGACACATCTTGCGCGCGTTCCTGGACATTGTCGAACGTTGTTGGTTGTGATCCTTGGCTGAAGTTCGAGAACCTGCAATTCACTGCGTCTTTCAAAGAGCGCGGAGCTATCAACCGCCTGTCTCAGCTTGTTAAAGATGATGCTGTGACTGGCGTCGTTGCCATGTCTGCCGGCAATCATGCGCAGGGCGTCGCTTATCATGCGCAGCGGTTGGGTGTGGCGGCGACGATCGTCATGCCGGTCGGGACGCCGACGGTTAAAATCGTGAATACTGAGCGCTATGGCGCGACTGTCATTGTAAAAGGTAAGACGTTGGAAGACTCGTCTGCCTTTGCGCATCAGTATGGCGAGGAAAACAAGCTCACATTTATTCATCCCTATGATGACCCAATGGTCATTGCGGGCCAGGGAACACTCGGCCTGGAAGTTCTGAGCCAGGTTCCTGACCTAGACGTGCTTATTGTGCCCGTGGGTGGTGGTGGCCTTGCAGCTGGCATTGCTATCGCAGCCAAGCAGATAAAACCCGATATCCAACTGATTGGCGTCCAGGCTGAACTCTTCCCTTCCGTGTATAATTTCTTCCACGGACATTCGCTCGCAACCAAGAGCGATTCATTGGCNGAAGGNATCGCGGTTAAGCAGCCCGGCTTGCTGACGCGTCAAGATTATCTGCGANTTGCTGGATGACNTCGTTCTTGTCAGTGAGGCNGCNTTGGANCGTGCGGTNAGTCTTCTNATCGATATTGAAAAGACAGTNGTTGAAGGTGCTGGTGCGGCTGGTNTTGCTGCGATCCTNAGTGAACCNCAGCGGTTTGCAGGACGTAAANTNGGANCGATCNTTTGTGGCGGTAACATNGACACCCGNCTGCTCGCCGGAGTGCTGACGCGTAATCTCGCTCGGCAAGGCNGNCTGTCACGCTTGCTTATCGATCTCGTGGATCAACCTGGTCATCTAGCGCGCGTTACAAACTGTCTTGGTGATGCTGGTGCNAATATCGTCGAAGTCGCGCACCAACGGGTTTTCTCCGATCTGCCTGCCAAGGCCGCACTGCTTGACGTTNTTGTTGAGACCCGGGACGTGCAGCACCTCAAGGCGACGGTTGCAGCACTTGAAGAAGCAGGTTTGACGGTCAAACTCGAGACATCTTTTGAGGATGAATGAAAATGGATACGTCGTTGCCAACGAAATCCTACGATGAGTCGACCCTTGAGGTGCTCCGAGAGCTTGAACGCAAGGTTCTCTGGTTGTCGTCGTATTTGATCCATCATGCCAACCATGAAATCGACCGTGGTGACGGCCTAAAGGTGGGTGGCCATCAGGCCTCATCGGCCTCCATGGCGACGCTCATGACAGCGCTTTATTTTCATATTCTGAAGCCGGAAGATCGGGTGGCGGTGAAGCCGCATGCCAGTCCGGTCTTTCATGCGATCCAGTACCTACTTGGAAACCAGACCGTCGATAAGTTGCAGAACTTTCGCGGGTTGGGCGGCGCCCAAAGCTATCCGTCCCGAACTAAAGATAGTGATGATGTTGATTTCTCAACAGGGTCCGTCGGTCTTGGCGTCGCGATGACAGGTTTCGCCAGCCTCATACAGGATTACGTGCATGCCAAGGGCTGGTCACAGGAATGGCCCAAGGGGCGTATGATTTCGCTCATGGGTGATGCTGAAATTGATGAAGGCAATATNCACGAGGCATTGCTTGAATACTGGAAGCATGGCCTGACCAACACCTGGTGGGTGGTTGATTATAACCGCCAGAGCCTGGACTCGGTTGTCTCAGACCAGCTGTTTATGAAGGTCGCAGGCCTATTTGAGAACCTTGGTTGGGAAGTCATCCTGATCAAATACGGTAAGCTGCAGCAACGCGCCTTTGCGCAGCCAGGCGGCGAACATCTGCGTCGCTGGATTAATGACTGCCCCAACCAGCTGTATTCAGCCTTGGTGTTCCAGGGTGGTGCGGCTTGGCGGGCACAGCTCGAGGAGGATCTAAAGTACAAGGGTGACACGCTCGAACTGATTGCCAACTATTCGGATGACGAGCTGGCCAAGGTGATGACCAATCTTGGTGGGCATGACCTTGAGGCGATCCTNGAACATTTCGAGAGTGTTCCTGACAACAAGCCAGTCTGTTTCATTGCCTATACGATCAAGGGATTTGGATTGCCGTTTGCTGGTCATAAGGACAATCACGCAGGCCTTATGACCAAGGCGCAGATGCAAACTTTCAGAGCCGATCAAGGGATCAATCAGGGTGAGGAATGGGAGCCGTTGGCAGGGCTCAGCCTACCTGAAGATCGTGTCCGGACGTTCTTGGACAACGTGACCTTTAACTCGAAAGGCCGACGTCGTTTCAAAGGTTCGAAGATTCCTAAACCAGAGTCCGTTGAGATCGACACAAAAGGTGAGATGTCGACACAGGCGGGCTTCGGTCGTGTGCTCGATAGTATTGCGCGCAGTGATAGCGCGCTTGCCGACCGTATCATGACGACGTCGCCCGATGTTACGGTTTCAACCAACCTGGGAGCATGGGTCAACCGTCGTGGGTTGTTCTCAATGCAAACCCAGGAAGATGTCTTCAAAGAGCGTGGGCTAATGTCTCCGCAGAAGTGGGAGATGAGCCCGCAAGGTCAGCATCTGGAACTNGGCATTGCCGAGATGAACCTGTTCCTGACGCTTGGTGCTGCCGGTCTCTCTCATTCATTGTTTGGGGAGCGCCTGATACCCATCGGGACACTCTATGATCCATTTATTTCGCGTGGTCTCGATGCACTCAACTACGCTTGCTACCAGGATGCCCGCTTTATACTGGTGGCAACACCTTCAGGTATTACGTTGGCTCCGGAAGGCGGCGCACATCAGTCCTTGGCAAGTCCGTTGATTGGTATGTCACAAGCAGGGCTGGCGTCGTTTGAACCAGCCTACGTGGATGAACTCGCTGTAATTATGGGTTGGGCGTTTGATTACATTCAACGTGATGGCGAGACTGAGGAGGGGCGGCGCTGGTCCCGCGATGCTGAAGGTGGTTCTGTATACCTGAGGCTATCGACGAGGCCGCTCGATCAACTGCAGCGCCCGATGACTCCAGTACTTCGACAGGAAATTATTGNTGGTGGCTATTGGCTTCGAAAGCCGGATCCGTCGAGCAATTTGGCGATTGNCTTTATGGGNGCCGTGGCACCCGAAGCAATTGAGGCGGCCGGGCTATTGAGCGAAGATGGTCGCGGAGTTGGTGTTCTCTCAGTGACGTCGGCGGATCGCTTGTCCGCTGGTTGGCATGGTGTGCAGCGGGCGAGACGCATGGGCGAAGAAGATGCCGTCTGTCACGCTGAAGTGCTACTGTCGGAACTGCCCCGCGATGCNCGGATCATAACTGTCTGTGATGCGTTCCCCGAAAGCTTGTCTTGGCTTGGCAGCGTGCAGGGGCACAGGGTGCATGCGCTGGGTGTTGAGCAGTTCGGGCAGTCAGGATCGATTNGTGAGCTTTATCAGCACTTTGGTCTCGATGTGAACACGATACTTCGTGCGGCGGAGCGCGTGTCAGGGCGTCCCGTCCGTCATCGCGTTTGACGTCGGTCGGTCAGGATGATGTTGGGTGGTCGTTTTCTTCGCCGGCTATTTGGCCGGCGGGGGCATCATGTNGAAGTTCGCAATTTCCGTNGAAGTGACATCCCAACTTGGTTTGTCTTTGACGTAGACGACGCGTTGGGCTTCGAACCATGAATTGTCATCGCANGAGCCGACGGCGACAGCCAAAAGGCCAGGTCGCGCAGTGTTTTCACCGAAAAGGCGACCGCCGCACTTGGGGCAGAAGTGGCGTGTGTTCGTGTTGCCGCTATCTGCCGTAACGGCATAGCTAGCTGTCTGGCCGCTGATCTTGACGTCTTCCTCTTTGAAGAAGGCAAGCGACATGTGTCCGGTGCCTGATGCGCGCTGGCAGTCTTTGCAATGACACTGACCGCCCGCTAAAGGCGCACCGCTAATCTCGAATTTCACGTCGCCACAAAGGCAGCCACCACTGGCAAACATGTCGTCGCTCATGCCTCATCCTCCCAACAACAACCAAAGTTAGCTTTNGTCGAGTTAGCGTAGCTTGTGAGAAGTATNATGACGAGGTTTTGTTTGGGAGGCTAGTGCTGTATGGGTTGGCCTGGAAAAGCCAGTTGCTCGCGAGCCCGCCACTCGTCAGTCACATAGTTGATGATGAGTGATTTGCGAACGCCTTCTATCGTCCGTGGCTCGAAGCCGTGGTAAGTTATGTCTGAGGGGACAAATACCATGGCAGCGTTGGGCGAGAATGGCGAACGGCCAGCGTGCGATTTGTCATCGTTATAGATGTCAGTGCCAAGGTCCTTGTGGCTCGGCACATCCGACAAATAAAGCAGGCAAGTGAAGAGTTTGACGCCGAGNTCAGTGTGCGGTTCCAACCAGAATCCATTCNTGTCTTGGGCATATTCGATGCGTAAATANGAACCGTCCAATGTTGTCCCGAAGGTGCTTTCGACAGCGGATGTTATGGTCTTGCTCTGAAAAGATTGGGAGACTGCTTCCACCACGGGGTGTTGTGCGCGATTGTCAGCGTCAAAGTAGCGACGCGTAGCGTTATTCACTTCACGTTTCCCGGATTTGCCTTCCAGATCAGGTGCGGGGAATGGAAGTTCGCAAATTTCATGCAATGACGACTGCGGCAGGCAATCACTTAGGAACCAATGCTTGTATGGCTGTCCAACGACTTCAGCCGATTTGAAACAGTCCAGAATTGCTTGTTCAATTTCTTGCTGTGCAACCGTCATGATCCGCCACCTTTCGCTAGGTAGGTGCTTAGTGTGCTTGAGGCCGTTCGGCGATCGCGCGAATTGTAGCATTGTTGATGTGTGGGGCAGCACAATCACCGCTCTGTCCNGCTGAGTGTNTAGCCGGCACGAGAGTGAGCAGTTGAGACCGCTTCTCGGACGTGATCTGGCGCAATGTCGGACGCTATCGGNTCCAGTAGACATGATTGCTTGCCGTACGGGCATTGCAGCCAGGGTGGTATTTCGATTACTGTCCGGTTCCGACTGATTTTGTAGGCGCGGGAAGGAAAGCAAAAATGATCGATTTTTACACTTGGTCGACGCCGAACGGGCGAAAAGTGTCGATTATGCTTGAAGAGACAGGATTGGCCTACGAGACCCATGCGGTCGATATTACGAAGGACCAGCAATTCGATCCGGANTTTCTCAAGATAAGTCCAAATAATCGGATTCCGGCGATCATTGATCGCGACACTGGCATGACGCTGTTTGAATCCGGTGCCATTCTTATGTATCTCGCTGAAAAAAGCGGTCAGTTTTGGCCCAAGGATGGCGATGCCCATTGGCGCGTGATCGAATGGCTGATGTGGCAAATGGGTGGCCCAGGCCCAATGCTGGGACAAGTGCATCATTTCGTGAAGTTCAACCAAGGCAAGGCGCCTTATGCTGAAGAGCGCTATTTGAAGGAAGGTCGCCGTCTCTACGGAGTATTGGACAAGCGTTTGGCCGAGGTTGANTACGTAGCTGGGGATTACTCGATCGCTGACATGGCCATCTGGCCCTGGATTTCGCGATTTGAGTGGCAAGGTATTGATCTTGCTGGTTTCGAAAATGTTTCACGCTGGTATAAGGCGNTTGCGGCGCGCCCTGCCGTCCAAAAGGGCTATAACGTCCCAATCGAGCAGCCTGGCATCCCGATGCCTTAATCGAGCTGATATTTGGTTGACCTGNCGATCGGCGAATGGAGTGACGATGACTGACAATAAGAACTTTTCCGGCGTTATCGCGCCGGTCCTAACGCCGTTCGCGGAGGATGGGTCGCCCGATCCCGATCGCTTCATCGAGCATGCAGAATGGCTTCTTTCTGATGAGGGTGGGTGTCACGCACTGGCGCCGTTCGGTACCACCAGCGAGGCTAATTCTCTAGGCCTCGACGAGCGTATGGAACTGCTGGAAGACTTGATCGANTCGGGTATCGAGCCACTGAATCTGATGCCGGGTACGGGGACGTGTTCGCTCATGGACACTGTGATCCTAACTCAGCATGCAATGGATATCGGATGTGGTGGAGTTCTGATGCTGCCACCGTTCTACTACAAGCAGCCCTCGGAAGAGGGGCTTTTCCGCTACTTCTCAGATGTGTTTGATGAAGTCGCTGACGATCGCCTGAAGGTGTATCTCTATCACATTCCGCCTGTCGCTCAGGTTGGATTTCCGTTGTCGCTGATTGGAAGACTTCGCGACGAATTCCCGGAAACTGTGGTTGGGCTNAAGGATTCNTCTGGCGACTGGTCCAATATGAAGGCAATCCTGGACGAATTCCCAGGTTTTGAGCTTTTTCCTGGGTCAGAGCTTTATCTACTGGATGGCCTAAGGAATGGTTCGGCCGGTGTGATCTCGGCGACTGCGAATGTTGGCGGGAAGCTGATGCGGCGCGTCTATGATGATTGGAAGGGTGAGCAAGCGGATAAGCTGCAGGCTGACGNTTCNGCGCTTCGTAAGACAATCCAGTCGTATCCGATGGTGCCAATGCTGAAAGGTATTGTTTCTCACTATCGAGAAGACAAGCAGTGGTTGGAAATGCGCCCGCCTTTNGAGTCAATGCCGCAGGCGGAGGCGGCGAAAGCTGTCGCCCATCTCGAGGCTGAGCATGGCTTCAAGATTGAGATTGGTNTCNCGGTCTAATTTGCCCATCCGACTTGTCTGTGTACTGGGGCGAATGCTCAGGTTGNGCCAAAGAAAAACCCTNCACCGGAGACCGGGGANGGTTGAAGNCGAGAGTCGTTCACAGGCAAAAGAGTCNTCAGATCNTNATGCCACGGTTTGGNGGCGTGGCATGAAACTGTCTGCAGAAGAGATCGCGATACGCTGATCCAGATGGCTGGATGCTGCGTGANGGGTTTGCAAAGAACTGACCAAAAGNNCCGAGGCAACGGCAAAGCAGATCAGGGCTACGGCGCANAGGAGAGATCNGCGTGGGCCTTTGAAAAACTTTGTTGCCTCTAAGTCCATTTGTCAGTCCAGATCCGTCGTGATCTCATCTGTTCACAAGAAAGTAACCGATAAGAACTTGTTAGTCTAGTTTATCTGGACAACAGGTTTAATGAGCAATTCCTTAATTTAACTTTCTATTAATGAACTTGGAATTGCTCATAGCTCTTCGGCAATACTTAGCTCTTGTTGAGTGATGATTCTCGAATTTGAGACAATGTTTGACGGGGTGTTAAGGCTTCGGGATCGACCATAAGCTCAATCACAGCTGATTTGCCTGATGCCAATGAGCGCTCGAATGCGGGCATAAATTCAGATGTTGCCGTTACCGTTTCACCGTGAGCGCCAAAACTGCGCGCGAATGCTGCAAAGTCAGGGTTATGCAACTCAGTGCCGACCACACGGCCAGGGTAGTTGCGCTCCTGATGCATGCGGATTGTGCCGTACATACCGTTATTGATGACGACCATAATGACAGCAAGGTCATACTGAATCGCAGTCGCGAGCTCTTGCGACGTCATCATGAAGCAGCCGTCACCGGCAAATGCGATGACTGTCTTGGATGGGTTTGCTAGTTTGGCGGCCACGGCAGCTGGTACACCGTAACCCATTGAGCCGGATGTTGGGGCGAGCTGTGTGCGGTAATCACGATAACCATAGTAGCGATGCAGGAAGGCAGCGTAGTTGCCGGCGCCGTTGCAGATGATGGCATCGTCAGGCAGAGCCTCTGCCACCTGCTTAATGATTTCCGGATACTGCGTGTCGCCGGGAACCTCAAGAGGTTTGATAGAGGCGTGGTACGCTGCGCGTGCGCCGTCGCGCCAACCCGCCCAATTGTCTGCCGAGGGTGATTGCAGTGTCTCGACGGCGTTCGCAAACGCGGATGCCGAGGCGTTGATCGGCAGATCCGCGCGATAGACGGTACCAAGTTCATCGCCACTCGGGTGGACGTGGATGAGTTTCTGCTTGGGCGTTGGTATATCGACAAGCTGGTAACCATCAGTTGTCATCTCACCAAGGCGCGAGCCCACGACTAGCAGAGTGTCAGCATCTGCAATTGTCTTGGCAAGCTCTGGGTCCATGCCGACGCCCGCGTGGCCGACATAGTTATCATGACGGTTGTCGATATAATCCTGGCAGCGGAAGGACGCTGCAACTGGCAGGCCGAAGCGCTTGGCAAATGCTTGGATCTTGTCGCGTGTCTCGCTGCTCCAGCCTGGACCGCCCACAATCATGAGTGGTTGTTTTGCTGCCGCAAATATTTCCTGCAGGCCATCCATATCGCTGGCTGCAGGTTGTGGGTCTGGTATGACGGCTGCTGCGACGTCTGGCACATCGGCGGAAGCCGCCAGCATGTCTTCCGGTAGGCCAATCACGACTGGGCCCGGTCGACCCGCCTGAGCGACGTGGAAAGCCCGACTGACATATTCAGGAATGCGCGCTGTGTCTCTTATCACGCCAACCCACTTCACGAATGAGGAGAACAGTTGGGTTGTTGCAATTTCCTGGAACGCTTCTCGGTCCTCAGTATCGGATGCCGGAAGGCCCAGAAACATGATCATGGGTGTTGAGTCTTGTTGGGCGATGTGCAGGCCGCTCATAGCATTGGCAGCGCCAGGACCACGCGTCACAAAGCAGATGCCTGGTTTGCCGGTCGCTTTGCCCCATGCCTCAGCCATAATCGCAGCGCCGCCTTCCTGGCGGCAGATAATGGTCTGGACGCCGTGGGCATCATATAATCCGTCCAGGGCCGCCAGAAAACTTTCGCCAGGAACAGTGAAAGCGGCTTTTACGCCTTGAATAGCAAGCTGATCAGCGAGAATTTTGCCCCCGTGGCGCATGATTCATCCCCATATGTTTGATATGTAATTGTGTATGCTGACATCTACCAGAGGCTTGCGCGGGCTGTCGATCCGGCTGATGCGATTAACGCCCCTATGATGGACTTTCTAAAGGTTCTGTCGGTTTGTGGACAGCCAGCACTGGCGCAGCTAAATAAGGCGTTGAAAAAGAGCAGGAACAATGCGAGGCCGCGGTAAATCGTGCGATCTTAATTGCATGATCAGAGCTTGTGTCAGCCATTAACTGAGTGACGAGACGAACATGACCGGTGTCAACGAGATCCGTAGTGCCTTTTTGGATTATTTTGCCAAGAACGGGCATGAGCCAGTGGCGTCTTCGTCGCTCGTACCGCTTAATGACCCTACCTTGATGTTCACCAATGCCGGCATGGTGCAGTTCAAGAATGTCTTCACCGGCCAGGAACAGCGTCCTTACAATCGGGCTGTGACATCGCAAAAGTGCGTCCGCGCTGGCGGTAAGCACAATGACCTGGACAACGTCGGATATACTGCGCGCCACCATACATTCTTTGAGATGTTGGGAAATTTCTCCTTTGGTGACTACTTCAAGGATGAGGCTATCGAGCTTGCCTGGAATTTGGTGACGAAGGAGTTCGGTCTCAATCCTGAAAAGCTGCTCGTCACCGTCTATTCTGAAGATGATCAGGCCTTCGACATTTGGAAGAAGCTGACTGGTTTCGCTGACGAAAAGATCATCCGCATTCCGACGTCCGACAATTTTTGGGCGATGGGTGATACCGGACCATGCGGTCCATGTTCGGAGATCTTCTACGATCACGGCGACCACATCTGGGGCGGCCCTCCAGGTTCTCCGGAAGAGGATGGTGACCGCTTTATTGAGATCTGGAACTTGGTCTTCATGCAATATGAACAAGTGACTCCAGATCAGCGCGTTGATCTGCCAAAGCCGTCAATCGATACTGGTATGGGCCTTGAGCGCATTGCAGCCCTTCTGCAAGGCACAAACGACAACTACGAAACAGATCTCTTCAAGGCACTCATTGCTGCGTCCGTGGAAGCAACGGGCGTAGAAGCCGTCGGGGACCAGGCACCGAGCCATAAGGTGATAGCCGACCACCTGCGAGCAACGAGCTTTCTGATTTCGGATGGCGTTCTGCCGTCGAATGAAGGGCGTGGTTACGTCCTGCGCCGGATTATGCGCCGCGCCATGCGCCATGCACATCTTCTGGGCGCGAAAGAGCCTTTGATGCATCGCCTCGTCAGCGCGCTGGTACGTCAGATGGGGGAAGCCTATCCCGAACTCGTTCGTGCCCAGGCGTTGATAACGGAAACTCTCAAACTTGAAGAAACGCGATTCCGCAAAACTCTAGAGCGTGGTCTTGGCCTGCTGAATGACGAGAGCGGTGAGCTCAAGAGCGGTGATGTATTCTCTGGCGACGTGGCATTCCGGCTTTACGACACGTATGGCTTTCCGTTGGACCTCACGCAGGATGCTCTGAGAGCGCGTGACATTTCTGTCGACACTGATGCGTTCAATGCTGCCATGGAGAAGCAGAAGGCTGAAGCACGCGCTGCCTGGAAGGGATCGGGTGATACGGCGACTGAGACCATCTGGTTTGATGTGCTTGAGCGTGAAGGTGCGAGTGAATTTCTTGGCTATGATACGGAAATTGCAGAAGGTGAGATCCGGGCTCTCGTTAAAGATGGCAAGGAAGTCAAGAAGCTCAAGAAGGGTGATGAGGCTTCCATCGTCGTGAACCAAACGCCATTTTATGGAGAAAGCGGTGGCCAGGTTGGGGATCACGGGATCATTCGTGGTGCCGATGGTGCCGAGTTCGAAGTCACCGACACGCAGAAGAAGTTAGGTGACCTGTTTGTTCATACTGGAAAAGTCACGGGCGGTGCTTTTCAGATTACGGACCCGGTTGAACTCGTCGTTGATCATGCGCGCCGTAGTGCAACCCGCTCTAATCACTCAGCCACACACCTCATCCACGAAGCTTTGCGTATTGTTCTGGGTGATCATGTTGCGCAGAAGGGCTCGATGGTTGCGCCGGAGCGTCTCCGGTTTGACTTCTCGCATCCCAAGCCAATGGCCGATGATGAACTTGCGCAAGTCGAAAGCATTGCCAATACGATTGTGGCTCAGAACGCACCGGTTGAAACACGCTTGATGGCTTATGATGAAGCCATTGAAACAGGGGCCATGGCTCTCTTTGGAGAGAAGTATGGTGATGAGGTGCGCGTCGTTTCGATGGGCATTGATGAGCAGGGAAGCAAGGCAAACAAGTCTTGGTCAGTTGAACTTTGCGGCGGCACACATGTGGCCCGAACCGGTGATATTGGTGTTATTCGTCTTGTGACCGAGACCGCATCGGCGGCTGGTGTTCGTCGGATTGAAGCGCTAACGGCTGATGGCGCGCGGGAATATCTGGCTGCGCAGGATGCTCGCATGCGCGAACTGGCCGGGATGCTAAGGACGAAGTCAGAAGACGTGGTCGAGCGCGTCACTGCATTGGCCGAAGAGCGCAAGCAGCTGGAGCGTCAATTGGCGGATGCCAAGCGCCAGTTGGCGATGGGCGGTGGCGCATCCACGAATGGTGGCGGTGACGCGATCCGTGAGATTTCTGGAACCAAGCTGTTTGCTCGCTCTGTCGAAGGTCTTAATCCCAAAGATCTTCGCGGTCTCGTTGATAATGGCAAAGAGCAGGTTGGTTCTGGTGTTGTCGTGATCGTCGGCGTGACAGAAGATGGCAAGGCTGGCATCGCGGTTGGCGTCACAGAAGATTTGACCGATCAGTTCAGCGCGGTTGATCTTGTGCGTGCCGGCTCTGCCGCGCTTGGTGGCAAGGGCGGCGGCGGTCGTCCTGATATGGCGCAAGCTGGCGGACCAGATGGATCGAAGGCGCCCGATGCTATAAAGGCAGTTGAAGCCGCAATAGCTGGATGATGGCCGGGTAACTGTCGAGCGTTGACTGGATCAGATGTTAATGGAGCTAGAGTGACAGATGGCAGGTGAGACGGACGTCACGGTTTATCGGGACGCTCTCATTGTGCTCACGACGGCTGCTGTTATTGTGCCGATTGTTCGTCGTCTCAAATTCAGTCCGGTCATTGCTTATCTCGCCGCCGGTGTCATTCTGGGGCCGAATGGTGTTGCACTCCTGACGCCCGGCAATTAGTTCATTGATTGGGTAACGATATCGCCGGAGAACAATCTTAAATTTGCCGGTGAACTCGGCGTTGTGTTCCTCCTATTTCTCATCGGACTGGAGCTGTCGCCTCAACGTCTGGTCACCATGCGGCGATTGGTTTTTGGACTTGGCAGTCTGCAGATTTTGATTTCTGCGGTCGCAATTGGTGGTTTGTGTTACGCACTCGGCGTCCAACTTGCACCATCCGTTCTAATGGGCTTGAGTTTGGCGCTGTCTTCGACAGCGATCGTTATCGAGCTGTTATCACAGCAGCAACGGTTAGCCACGGTCACCGGGCGAACGTCGTTTTCAATCTTGCTGATGCAGGATCTTGTGGTTGTTCCGCTGATCTTGCTGGTGACGTTGCTGGCTGGCAATGCCGGCGTGTCCGTTTTTGAAGGCGTGATGACAGCGCTGGTGCAGGCAGTGTTCGCACTTGTTGCCGTTGCGGGCGTGGGGTGGTTGTTGCTCAGGCCATTGTTCCGGCATGTTGCAGCCTCTGCTAGCCAGGAACTGTTTGTTGCAGCTACTCTGCTGGTGATCGTGGCAAGTGGATTGGCGACCGCTGTTGCCGGTTTGTCGATGGACCTCGGTGCTTTTGTTGCAGGTCTGTTGCTTGCGGAAACCGAGTTTCGCCGCACTATTCAGGCGACCGTCGAACCGGTGAAGGGCCTTTTACCTGGCGTCTTCTTTTTCACTGTGGGGATGAATCTCGATACGCGCCTCGTTGTTTCAGAACCTATGCAAATTCTGCTCGGAACACTTGGCCTAATAGGCTTGAAGGCTCTGCTCCTACTGCCATTGCTACGGGCATTCAGTATTGCGCCGTCTGCCAGGGCTGAGGTCGTGCTGCTGTTGGGGTCCGGCGGTGAGTTCGCGTTTATCGTTATTGGTCTGGCTTTGACTGCGGGCGTCGTAGCGCCAGATGTTGCTGCGATTATCTTTGCAATTACGACACTGTCGATGTTGCTGCTGCCTCTTCTTGATATTCTGGGCCGTGCAATAGCGGGCCACCTACAGAAGAATNAAGAACTCGCACCGGAATTGCTAATGCAGCCGACGGCTGAGATGGCACCGCNNGCATTGATTATCGGCTTTGGTCGCGTTGGTCGCCTGCTGTCCGAGATGCTTGAAGAACACGGTGTTTCACACCTGGCNATCGAGCATAACCCATCCAATGTAACGCCTTGGCGGCAGCGAGGGCGTCCGGTGTATTACGGTGATGCTAGAAGTGACTATTTCCTACGCCAAAGTGGTATTGCGCAAGCCGACGCGGTCTTGATAACGATCAATTCACCGTCTGCCGTTGAGGACATCGTGCGAGAAGTACGTCGTGTGAATCCGAATGTCGTTATCGTGGCACGGGCACGAGACGCGGAGCATGCCNGCAAGCTTTACGAGCTNGGAGCGACAGATGCCGTGCCGGAANCGATCGAGGCAAGTCTGCAGCTCGCTGAGGCATCGCTGGTCGGACTTAAAGTCCCAACAGGACTGGTGATCGCATCNATCCACGGCAAGCGAGATGAGTTGCGGCAGACCTTGCAAGGATCTGAGGGTGGCCCCNGATATGCGGGGCAGGCCGGCCGCGGTTCNGCGCGGCATCGGCAGCAAAGTCTGCAATCAGGCGAGAATTGAGTCTATATCCTGGNCGTAGTTACTTCTTTTTGGCTTTTGAGGCATGCCACCTCTCGTCATGAAGACTCGTTGGTCTGCCGCTTTCCATATTCCGGAAACCTTCGACGTAACTGGCCTTCATATTGAACCNGAGTGGCGAACTGCGTGTAGGCCGGATGGTATCCAGCCAGCTGCCGGATTGGTCNGTATTCATCGAGATTTTGAATTCCAATGGGAGTTCAACAGCTCCCGTCGTTTCCATGAAGGCGCCGGTTTCCAAAGCATGGAAGAGGACNACGCCACTATAAGAACTGCGACCAGCTACNGTGATCGGATTGAATAGCTTCACNTCTCCCTTTGGNGAGGCGCCGAAGTGCAGGTTCTGGAATTTTACGGTTTTGCCTGTCTTCAAGTGTCTCACCTCGAGATCGAATNAGAGGACCGTTCCTCGTCGTGCCCCGTCGTTCGATATAGTGATCGGTATTGCCAGCACATCGCGAAAGCCCTGTCGGAACATGTGAATGAGTGGTGGCTGGTAGAGTCGAAGGCTCGCCTCTTTCAAGACTGTCTCGTAGAAGCTGTATCCGGAAAACAGCAGGGCAACAATGGACACTAACGTGGTCAGGCGGGCCGTCATTTTGNTTTCCCCTTGAGCCGGGTTCCNGGAGCTGGATTGTGTCTCTTGCGTNNTGTCGGCGTAGTCAGTAACCGAGCCCATCAAGTCCTGAAGTTCTTCGGCCGGTTGGTGCCCATGTCGCGCCATCTGGTCGGNCCCCTACGTCTTCTNACAAACAAGTATCGATCGCTAAGAACGGCTGCTGCCCTCTAGAACCTATCGACCCGATAAGGATGAATGTCGCAGAAAGTTGGCTGCTGTGTGATCATTTCGGCGATAAGTCGCCCGGTTACAGGGCCGAGGGTAAAGCCNAGATGGTGGTGGCCGAAGTTGGCCCANAAGCCTGGCTTGCCGGGGACACCACCGATCATCGCCAACATATCCGGCAAACAGGGGCGGCGACCTAACCAGGGTCTCTNATCAACACGCTCGGCCAAAGGGAAGATTTCTTTGCCGACGGGCTCGGTTTGTTCGAGTTGCCTAGGTGTGGAGGGCGCATCGCGTAGCGCGAACTCGGCGCCGGTTGTCAGGCGAATACCNTTACTCATTGGCGCCAGGACAAAGCCGTAGTCAGTATCAAGGACGGGGCGGCCAAGGGTTGCATTTCCCTTAGCACCGTAGTGCATGTGGTAACCACGCTTGGAGGCCAATGGCACAGACATACCCATGCGGGCCAGTAGTTCTCCTGACCAGGGCCCAAGCGCAATGACACAATCTCGAGCGGTTATTGGGCCATTTACGTTTTGTANCTGCCAACCGCCGTCGATGGCTTCGAGTGTGTCAGCATCTCCGGTTAGAAATTTTCCGCCTCTGGAGGTGAAGANTTCTGCATAGGCTTTGCCGACCGCGCTAGGATCAGCCACGCTGGCGGGGTCGGTTAAATGTACGGCACCTGCGAAGGGGCCGGATAGGTGCGGCTCCAACTCCTTCAATCTGGTTGTCGTTAGAGCTTCGAAATTGACCCCGTAGAGACTGTGCTCCTCCTGCATCGTTGCAACGNNNAGCNTCGAAACCCTCTTGCGTACGATAGACACGCAGATAGCCAGTACGGCGTAGCATGCCCTCAATGCCTGCTTCCCGCATCAGTGTCTCATGTTCAGCTAGGCAATTGTTAATGAGTGGAAGTGCCCCGCGCGATGTTTGTGCAACTTTCTCCTTGGTTCCATGGCGCCAGTATTTGTAGAGCCAGGGCGCTAATTTCGGTAACGCGCTATATTGTAGATGGGCGTCTGTTGTCCGGTTCAGCGCTGAATTAATGATCTTCTGCAGGTTGCGCGGAAAAGAATACGGTACGACACCTTCGCATTGAATTAGTCCGGCATTGCCGTATGACGTCTCTTCAGCAGCTGGCCGGCGGTCTACAAGGGCGACGTTTCTCCCTCGCTGTTGGAGATGCAGTGCAGTTGATACCCCGACCATACCCGCGCCAAGGACGATGCAATCATACTTCATGGTTGAGTGTTCCTGTCCTGAATATTCCCAATCGTCCGTCCCCAGCAGCATTGTCCCAGCCGATTGAAGCGGAATGCCAGTGCTGATAAACCCGCCGTAACGTGCAATCTGTTGTACGGCAAGCTTGAGCATCTGCCCATGGTTGCCGTCGTTTCAGGAGAATTCGCCCCATGATCCCGCGCTACAGCCGCCCGCAGATGACTCAAATCTGGAGTCCTGAAACGAAATTTAGGATCTGGTTTGAGATCGAGGCTCACGCTGCAACGGCCATGGCCAATTTGGGCGTTATCCCGAAGAGTGCTGCAGAGACGATCTGGGAGAAAGGCAGTGCGGCTGAATTCGACGTCGCCCGGATTGATGCCATCGAGACCGAAGTCAAACACGACGTGATTGCTTTTCTGACCCACTTGGCAGAACACGTCGGTCCGGATGCCCGCTTCGTCCACCAAGGCATGACATCGTCCGATGTACTGGATACCTGCTTCAATGTGCAGTTGGTTCGGGCAACGGATATTCTGCTTGAGGATATGGATCGGGTTCTAGCGGGGCTTAAAGTCCGCGCATACGAACACAAAGAGACTGTCACTATTGGGCGTAGCCACGGGATCCATGCAGAGCCAACAACGTTCGGCATCAAACTCGCTTTTGCATATGCCGAGTTTGAGCGATGCAAGAACCGGTTAAGTGCTGCGCGAGCTGAGATCGCAACGTGTGCTTTGTCTGGTGCTGTTGGTACGTTTGCGAATATCGATCCGAGCATTGAGGCTTACGTTGCCGAGCAGCTTGGGCTTGAGGTTGAACCGGTTTCGACACAGGTGATCCCAAGAGACCGACATGCGATGTATTTTGCGACGCTCGCAGTCATTGCCTCCTCGATTGAGCGCCTCGCAACTGAAATCCGTCACCTGCAGCGTACGGAAGTGCTCGAAGCGGAGGAGTATTTCTCTCCGGGGCAGAAGGGCTCCTCGGCGATGCCGCACAAGCGCAACCCCGTTCTGACAGAAAATCTGACTGGTCTTGCCAGAATGGTTCGCTCCTATGCTATGCCGGCGATGGAGAATGTTGCGCTTTGGCATGAGCGAGACATCTCACACTCGTCTGTTGAACGGATGATTGGTCCGGATGCGACGGTAACCTTGGATTTTGCACTTGGTCGCATGGCTGGGGTCATGGAGAAGCTCGTGATCTATCCTGAGCGGATGCAGGCCAATCTTGATAAACTTGGCGGGCTTCACAATTCTCAGCGTGTGCTGCTTGCGCTGACCCAGGCGGGTGTCGATCGTGAAGGGGCCTATCGATTGGTTCAGGTGAATGCGATGAAGACCTGGCATCATGGCAAAGACTTCTTGAGCGAGCTTAAGGCCGATCCAGAGATCGCCAAGTACTTGTCGCATGAGCAGCTTGAAGACATGTTCGATATAGCGCACCACACCAAGCACGCCGATACGATATTCGAGCGTGTCTTTGGAGCATAAGCCAAAGGCAGAAACCTCAGCGCGTAGTGATTAGTTTTCGCTAAAGTTCAGAGATTACGTTAGCTTCATGCTCTATTCGGTATGGGGCGTTTCATGGCACGGCGTATTGCGTTTTACTCTTGCTTAGTGGGGGCACTGATGGCCTCCGATAAAGCCGTTGGCGAGAACCCAGTAGCAAATGACCAAGATAAGTCGTCTTTGGTCATTGTGCTTGGTGGTGATCTTGGGCTCGGTGGAAGTCGGCAACCTGTGAGCTCCAAAGGTGGCTATCGCCACGGTAAGTTACTGCCCTGGAAATCTCTCACGTCCGGAATTGAGCCGATCCTGGCCGGCGACATTAACTTCGCTAATCTTGAAACGGTGGTTACAAATCAGCGCAAGCTTGCACCTGTCGATAAGACCTTCACATTTCAGATGCATGCCAACGGCGCCCGTCATCTTGTGAATGCTGGCTTCAATGTCTTTTCAACGGCGAATAACCATTCCAGGGACTACGGTGCAGTTGGAATGCGGGAGACGCTGCGGCATTTGAAGGCGCTTCAAGGCGATGGTCTTTTGGCCTATCCGGGACTAGGTGCAGGGCGTGATCAAGCTATTGCTCCCTCACTGCTGACAGTCAAAGGATCAAAGATTGCGATATCAGCCCTCGGTATTGGAGGAGTGCCGCCTGGACGCGCCAATCGTCGTATTGGACAACCGTCCTATCATTCCAAAGCTGATTTCAATGATACGATTGCCGCGCTCGCAAGTGCTGAAGCGAACTATAAGATATTGTCAGCTCATTATGGCCGGGAGTTGAGCCTCAGACCGTCGACGTCAGCGGTCAGTAAGTTGCGTGATCAGACTGTCAAAGAACAGGACATTGACTTGGTTGTTGGTCACCATACGCATGTTGCCGGTGGTATTCAACGCGTTGGACGAAAACTTATCCTCTACGGTCTCGGCAATCTGCTGCATCTCGGAATGCAGGATATGGGCAAGTTTAATCACTGCCGTGACTTTGGTTTGATTGTTCGTCTGCACCTTCAATCTGGTAAAGATAAGCGGCTCAGGGCTGCTGCGATTGAAGCTATTCCACTGACGCGAATGCATGCTCAGG
Source organism: Filomicrobium sp. (assembly GCA_002689605.1). Lineage (GTDB taxonomy): Bacteria > Pseudomonadota > Alphaproteobacteria > Rhizobiales > Hyphomicrobiaceae > Tectiglobus. The sequence continues at coordinate 7,184 of NZGY01000077.1, read as the reverse complement.
CGGAACCCCAGTCGAAAGCTGCATCCGAGAAGCGGATTGGTGTACTGAACGGATTGGCTGCTGAGCTGGATGATGAAATCAGTGGTGCGCTTGGTGTTCGTTTCAAAGCCAACGATAAGGGGCACGGGGTCTATTGCTTTGGCGATGAGACTGGCCAACAGCATCCGATGTGCAGTAATTCCGGTGAAGCTCTGCGTGACGTCAGTGCCGTCAAATGCGGTCGATTATCCAAGTCGGTCCTTGCACGCTCGAGCCGTAACCGTTCGAAGCGGGGAAGGCGTAAGACTGCCGGAGCCCAGTATTCGCAAGGCAGCAGCGGGTTCGCCCAGAGCTTTTTTAAGTCTGTTTACGGCAACTAGTCTCGTTCTCTGAAGCTCGGACATGTTGTGTTGGTGCCTGGAGATGCTCATAGAGGGTCGAAGGGTGAAGTTGCAGCAACTGAAGGTCTTTGGCGGAGCCCTTCGGCCCAAGACGCAAGTTGAGGGCGGTTGTCCGTCATGTTCCAATCAAAATAGCGACTTCCAGAGTCAACCGCTGCGATCATGATCATTTGTGCCAGGTTAAATGGGCCAGTCATCGTGAGCGTGCTAAGCTCTGCCTCCAGGATATCGACCAGACGTCCGGCGCGAGCATGTTCGTGTTCAATGATTGTAGGCGACTGCTCTGTTTCAGGCCTGCGTACTTCTCGGGCCAGGACTGCAATTCCATCAATAAAACTGCGGGTTAGGGCAACTAGCCTGCCGTATTCCCAATCATGTGTCTCGGGTGGCAAGACGAGTTTGGGGCCCTTTCCTATCCCATCGAAGTAACGACAAATCAGATAAGATTCCTCGAGTATTGTTCCATCCTGTAGAACGAGGCATGGAACACGGCCCGATGGATTAATTTTGTAGTACGGGCTGCCAGCTTGACGCGTTTGCGCAGCAATGACATCGATTTGATCCGAAAGTTCATGTTCGATTGCGGCGATCCGGGCAAATCTGGCGTAAGGGGATGTAGATGTCACATAAAGCTTCATTTGGTGTCTCGGTTGGTAAGCCATTTGTGACACGTTACCTGTGATCAGCTACTTTTAACAGATGCGAACCTCGGACATAGATTTACTGCTCTGCGTTGATGGTCGATCAGTGACGGACGACCATTGGGTGCAGCGATGGGCCCGAAACCTGAAAACTGGCGTGCTTGTAGATATTGGGCCGCCCGGTGGAGAAGAAGGCCGCTTGCGCAGTCGATCGTTGATTGAGGAGGCTGTTGGCAAAGCCAAACGCCCTGTTGTTCTCGTCGGGCACAATGCTGGTGTGGCGTCTATTGCCATGTTTGCTGCTGGTGGGGGGCAATCGGTCAAGGGCGCTTTCTTGGTAGCGCCGCCAAACATCAAGCTAACTGAAGACGTCGATGGTGGCAGTCGATCCGAAACCGCTATTACGAATGCACCGCTGCCGTTCCCGTCGCTTGTGATTGCTTCACGGACCGATCCAAGATGCAGCTATGACAAGGCAAGTGAATTGGCTTTAGCCTGGGGCGCGCATCTTGTTGATGCGGGAGATGCCGGCCAACTGGATGTATCATCTGGCCACGGGCCGTGGCCAGAAGGATTGATGCGTCTTGGCTGGTTCCTTAAGCGGCTTTAGGCAGTTTTCTCACTACACTTTCCGTTCAGAGAACAAGAAAGGCTGACGTTTCCGTCAGCCCTTTTTGCGCCTGAAATCCAGGCAAACCAGTTTTGTGTCGATTATCGAGAATAGAATTCGACCACAAGGTTTGGTTCCATGATCACAGGGAACGGTACATCTGCCAGTGCAGGGATGCGCTGGAATGTTGCGCTCATCTTGCCGTGATCAACTTCGAGATAATCTGGAACATCGCGCTCCGGACTCTTTGTGGCCTCTAAGACCATTGCAACTTCGCGGGACTTCTCACGAATCTCGATGACATCGCCGACGCGGCAACGGAAGCTAGCGACGTTGACGCGGCGTCCATTAACCTTCACGTGACCGTGCGAAATGAACTGTCGCGCAGCAAATACCGTGGGAACAAACTTTGCCCGGTAGACGACACTGTCGAGGCGACGCTCCAGAAGGCCGATCAAGTGCTCTGATGTCGAGCCTTTGAGGCGCACGGCTTCGGCATATAGACGGCGGAAATGGCGCTCGCCGATATTGCCGTAATAGCCTTTGAGTTTCTGCTTAGCGCGCAGCTGCTGCCCGAAGTCAGAGAGCTTGCCGCCACGACGGTCCCCATGCTGACCTGGGCGGTTTTCACGCTTATTGACTGGGCTCTTCGGACGACCCCAGATGTTTTCGCCGAGACGGCGGTCGATCTTATGCTTGGCGCTGATGCGCTTTGACATTCTGGCACTCCATGCGGGTTTATGCACATTTGATATGGAGCGCCCCCTCCTCTACTCCCGATGGGAATTGACAGGCATAGCAGGCGGAAGCTGCAATACCGCGGGTGCGCAAATAAAACACGGGTCCCTCGCGGAACCCGAGCAGTAGCTTGATAATAAAGAACTAGCATCAAGTCAATGCTTAGCCGAGCTGTAATGCTGCTTCGCAATCAAAGTTGACGCTACTGACTTTTAACCTTTTTATTGGCTGCAGATGCCAATGCAGGCCCGGAGGATACGTATTTGGTTATCAGCTCTTTGACTTTGCTCTTCTGCTCGGCTGTACACGTTTTGGCTGCTGCCTTGCCTTCTTTGACAACGACTTTCTTATCCGTGTCGCCGTCTTTCTTTACAATCTGCAGCTTGCCAACAAGCATCATCACTGTCGTGAGGTGGAGCTGGTTGATGTAAACTATCTGTTGTTCTGTCCATTGCTTGGACTTTGTTTCGCGGAGCATAAGTGACCGATAGTTTTTCACCTGGTCCTCGCGGAGATCGCAAATCTGTGCGTGAGCTGTTAATCTTGCGACCCTTATAACCTCACGACCCTTTGCAACCGGGACCATCATTTTTTCACGGTTCTTCTTATCAATGAAGATCGTCTTCCCGTTTGGCGGGGTGAATTTGTCAGGCGTGTAGCTCCAGGCATAGTTCATGATTGTCTTTACGGAGCGTTCGCTTAATTCCTGAGCAACACTTTGAGATGCGCTGAGGGTCAGGAACACTGCTGCGCTAAGACCGAAGGAAATTCCCGCTGCGTACGAATTTCGCATTTGCTAAGCCCCTATTCGCCTTTCCTAACAGGCAATACAACACCGCTATTATGCCCCATGTGTGTTGCCTATCCCAATGTCTGAATTTGACGATGGGTCGTCGGACCCAAAAAGGGCATAATCAAGGCACCATCTCATCGGCTAATTACTCTGCGTCTCGAGTCCGTACCAACGTGGCGACAATGCCACGCAATGTTCGCACTTCTTGATCGGTAGCGTCCATTCGAGACAGCATTGTGCGTACATTTCTTACGATAACGTGGCGTCGATGCGACGGCGTGTAGAATCCTTTTTTCTCGAGTTCGCTCTCTAAATGCTCAAATAGTCCAACGAGTTCTTGTTTGGTCGCCCGCCGGTTCTTGCCGAGATTTACACCTGCTTCTACTGGTTTTTCGTTGTTTGTAACGCGGCCAAGGCTGGCAGAACCGGTGGCTTTCAACCACTCATAGCCAATCAGCAAGACCGATTGGGCCAAGTTGAGAGAGGCGAAGCGATTATTTATTGGAATCATGAGAATAGCATCTGACAAAGCGACCTCATCTGTGGTTAGTCCGTTACGCTCACGACCGAACAATATGCCACACCTATCTCCATCGGCTGACGAGGTCGTAATCGTTTGTGCTGCTTCCTCAGGCGCCGTAACCGGCTTGCGCATGTCCCGCTGACGGGCTGTTGTTGCTGCAACCCAATTGAGGTCGTGAATCGCTGAAGTCACATCCGGGTGCAGTGACGCGTTGTCGATAATTGCCGCTGCCCCGGATGCAACTGCTCGCGCTTTTTCGCTTGGCCAGCCATCCCGTGGATTGACGACCCTGAGGTCATCGAGGCCAAAGTTGCCCATGGCGCGGGCAACCATGCCAATGTTCTCGGGTATCTGTGGTTCCACAAGAATCACCGCTGGCGGTGACAGAATCGATTGGTCGGGCCCAATGAGATCATCCACCTGCCTGACGCCGTATCGCAGTTTCCGCAGCACTCGTCGGGCCCAGAACCAGTATTCTTCACCGGCCCATCGTTGCGACTGTTGCTCAAGGCTTGGAATCTCAAGTTCGCCCTCGCCAGGACCATTCAGTGTGAGGCCAGTATCTTTGCAGTGGACGCTAGAAAACTGCTTGAGATAATCGTCGAAATTTTCGAGGCCGTTGCTCTGAGTATGCAATCTGCAGTTCTGGCAGGTCGCCTTGACTTCACTGCATCTTTGCTCTGCACAATAGACTAGGACTTCCTCTAGGGCCTTAATGTTGAGGGCAGTAGCTTCAGCTTGGTCTGGCTGCTGTGACAGGACGGCTTGAACACCTTCTTCGTGAGCGAGATGAACAATCGCAGCAACGGACTCACCGTGCTCGACAAGACGTGGCTCTGAATCGAGAATTTCAATGAATTGACTCAAGCTAAGTTCCTAACCGGAGATCAGAAGAATAGAAGTTCGTGCTGCATTTCTGAGGGAAGGAACTCTTCCAGTTTATGTGACACAGGGAGGTTGGTGCCGGGTTGGCGATCATCTATCTGGGCGCATGTATGATAGCCGGCCTGGAGATGCTTTGTGATGGCGTGATAGTCACTCAACCCGGCTGCAGAAGTAGAATTGTCAAAAGTAGCTTCCAGCATCAATGCCGGAGTGTTGGAGAGGATGCGAGCGGCGCCATGCAGCACGCTCTGCTCGTGACCTTCAACGTCTATCTTTACGAAACTCACTTCGCTTGTCGATATGCCGTTGTCTTGGAGGATCTGATCAAGCCTGTCGACAGACACGACGTGTGCTGTCGAGGGGGTCATGACAAAACCTTCTTCCAGCGAGTGCGCGTCACGGTTCTTTTCGTCTCGGTAAAGAGGTAATTCTCCGCTTGCAAAACTTGCAGCGGTGGCAGCTACAGTGACATTTTTGGATAGCCCATTGGCTGCAATGTTGCGCTCAAGAATTGATCGGTTGTGCGCATCGGGCTCAATAGCGAGAGCATGCGCGAACTGACCGGTCAGCATTGCATAAAGTGTCATCGCGCCGATGTTGGCTCCAACGTCAACGAATACACCACCGCGCGGTAGCCGATTGTGGGTTGAAGCTAGTGCCATTGCAGCCTCGAGGTCACCACGCTGCCAGGCGCGGCCAGAAAGTAGCGTGAATGCTATTTTATCATCGCGAGGATCGACGAAGATCTCATGATCATCGAATTTGACCAAGCACAGCGTCTGGCTGGCCATATGTTCGGAGAAAAGGTGGTTAAGGACAATCCTTCGAAAGCGCTGGTCGCGCAGCGAAAGTCTTGTCAATGCGCGTTTGATCTTAGACGTCCAACGCCGACTACGGCGCGCGGGACCGCTCTGCTGCTTCCACCTCATGTAGCACTCCACAACGATTGCGGGGCGTGGTAGGCCACAGCTCGATTGGTTCGGTGAAACATGATACGCAGCGGGCCTTGATACGTGGCGCTCTGCTCCCTGCTCATCTTAACGGCGCCTTCGAGCTCTATAAGAATTGGATTGCAAAGCATGTCGAATATCAAGGTTTCTGGCACGGTCGTTGAGTTGGATGGTGATGAGATGACTCGGATCATCTGGCAGTTCACCAAGGATAAATTGGTCCATCCCTACCTAGACATCAATCTTGAATATTATGATTTGAGTATGGAGAACCGTGACAAAACCGACGACCAGGTGACGATTGACGCGGCAGAGGCGATCAAAAAACATGGCGTTGGCGTGACGTGCGCCACAATAACGCCAGATGAGGGACGTGTCGAAGAGTTCAAGCTCAAAAAAATGTGGCGTTCCCTGAACGGAACGATCTGAAACATCATAGGCTGTGTGATATTCCGTGAGCAGATAATTTGCGGCAATGTTCCGCGTCTTGTTCCAGGATGGACACAGCCCATAGTGATTGGTCGCCATGCCTACGGTGACCAGTACCGCGCGACCGACTTCAAATTTCCAGGCGCTGGCAAGTTATCGATCAAGTTTGAAGGTGAGGATGGTCAAGTTATTGAGCATCCGGTGTTCGACGCGCCGGCGGCCGGCGTTGCAATGGCGATGTACAACCTTGATGAGTCTATTCGCGACTTCGCCCGTGCGTCCTTCAATTCCGGCGTAGGGCGCAACTACCCGGTTTACTTGTCGACCAAAAATACGATCCTCAAGCAGTATGATGGTCGTTTCAAAGAGATCTTTGAAGAGATCTATGAGGCTGAATTCAAAGCAGAATATGAGAAGGCCGGCCTTGAGTATCAGCACCGCCTCATCTACGATATGGTGGCCTGTTCAATGAAGTGGAGCGGCGGTTACATCTGGGCATGCAAGAACTACGATGGTGACGTGCAGTCTGACACTGTCGCGCAGGGATTTGGTTCACTCGGACTTATGACCTCGGTCTTGCTGACACCAGATGGAAGGACGGTTGAGGCTGAAGCAGCACACGGGACTGTCACACGCCATTATCGACAGCATCAGAATGGACAGGAAACTTCCACAAACTCAATTGCCTCGATTTTTGCTTGGACGCGTGGCCTAAAGCATCGTGCGAAGCTTGATGATAATGCCAAGCTACAGGGCTTTGCAGAGACTTTGGAGAAGGTGTGCGTTGATACGGTCGAGTCGGGCTACATGAGCAAGGATCTTGCCCTACTCATTGGACCGGATCAGGCTTGGCTGACGACGATGGGTTTTCTCGACAAGATCAATACGAACCTAGAGAAGGCTCTCGAAAACGGTGTTCAAGCTTAAAAGCTTGCACTAGTTTTGGTCTCTGATCCACTCATTCAACTTCACTAACTTAATCTGGTACGGCACAACGTTGTGTCAGATTTTACTGGTTCCCAAACTGCTTGTTGTGGGCTCTGCGCTCAGCCTGAAGGCGATTTGCTTCAACTATTGCATCAGACTTTGGTGCTTGCGGAGCAGGTGTGAATCGTTGCGTTAAAGGACTCCAGGTTTGTGTAGGCGCTGCTGCTCGCTTGATGGCAGATTGCGGCGGTCGCGGCGTCGGTACGGTCGACTGCCGAAACTTTGGAATTGCTGCTGTCTTCGGGACT
>NZGY01000076.1 GCA_002689605.1 Filomicrobium sp. | reverse complement strand
GTCATCCTGGGCGTCGATTTCGTCAACGGCACCAAACCATCAAACCAAGATCAAGCCGCCACATGAAGAGCGCTGGGACACCAGATTTGACAATAGCTCCATTGCGGAACAAATGTACTGTAACATCAAATCATGACAAGACAGGTGAGAAAATTGCGTCCTGCTAAACTTGTTACAGCGATTATTGTGAACTCAAATCTCTAGTTACTTCTGGAAAGGCATCATGCCATGGGCGAAATCAGACAAACAGGTGGCCGACAAAGACTATTTGAAAGCGTACTCGACACTGTCGGCGACACTCCCTGCATTAAAGTCAACAACCTCGCACCCAAGGGAGTGAGGTTGTACGTCAAGGCCGAGTTCTTCAATCCTGCCGGCTCTGTTAAAGACCGGCTCGCTTTGAACATTATCGAGGCGGCAGAACGAAATGGGACCCTAAGGCCAGGTCAAACTGTGGTTGAAGCAACCAGCGGCAACACCGGCATCGGCCTTGCCATGGTCTGCGCCGCGAAGGGTTATCCGCTCGTCGTCACAATGGCAGATAGCTTCTCCATCGAACGCCGCAAACTGATGCGCTTTCTCGGTGCCAAGGTTGTTCTGACGCCACGGGCTGAGAAAGGTTTCGGCATGTACAATAAGGCGGTCGAGCTCGCCAAAGCCAATGGCTGGTTCCTTGCCCGCCAATTTGAAACAGACTCAAACGCTGACATTCACGAAAATACGACAGCTCGAGAAATCCTCGCTGACTTTGATGGCGACCGCTTGGATTATTGGGTCACTGGTTACGGTACGGGAGGCACAGTCTCTGGCGTTGCACGAGTTCTACGCAAAGAACGACCTGACACAAAAATTATCCTATCTGAACCTGCCAATGCCCAGTTGATCGGCAGTGGACATGTCCAAGAGCGCGGCTCAGACAACGACCCTGCACACAGCCATCCCGCTTTCGAGCCGCACCCGATCCAGGGATGGACCCCCGACTTCATTCCGCACGTTCTTCAGGAAAGCATCGACAACAAGTTCTACGACGACCTCGTGCCAGTTGCCGGCGCGGATGGCATTGCATGGTCGCAGAAGCTTGCGCAGAAGGAAGGTATCCTGACCGGCGTTTCCGGTGGATCAACTTTCGCCATAGCCATGAGAATTGCTGAGAAGGCCGAGCCCGGAACCGTCATCCTGTGCATGCTCCCAGATACAGGGGAGCGCTATCTTTCCTCGCCTCTATTCGAAGGCATCCCGGAAGACATGACAGACGAGGAAGTTGCTTTGTCCAAATCAACCCCCGGCTATCAAATGGGCTAACGATCAAAGACCTATCAGAGGAGCATATCCCGCCAGGTAATTTCCGGCACGTATCCAAGGCGCGCTCGTGCCTTGGATATATCAATCACGGAAGCAAAAGGATTAGACTGATAAATCTCAGGCTTCCGCACCTCCGGCAAGGTTCCCCAGCGTTCGGCTGCGAGCTCCAAAGTTGGGACTTCATTAAGGCCATTGGCCGCCGAGACCGTGAACACCTCATAACCCTCATAAGGCGCCGAAAGCGCAAGATGAAACGCTTGGGCTACATCCTCCGGCGCGACGTACGCCCAGAAGTGATAGTTCTGCAGATCCGCACCACGTGCCTTAAGTTCCAGGTATTCTGGAGGAAAGACAACATGCACCGGACGGATAACCATCACTTCGATCTTGCCGCGCGCTGCGAAACTCTCAGCTATCGTTTCAGTGATCCGCTTACTCAACGAATAGAACTCAGTAGGTCGAAGCGGATGAGCCTCATCCACTGGTAGGTATTGCGGTGGCCAATCGGGTGGATTGTACGACAACCCGAAAACCGAGTCGCTCGACGCAACGACGACCCGTTTGACACCAGCATCCTCTGCCGCCTGAAGCACCGACCAGGCACCTTGAACATTGGTGTTGAAAGTGACATCGGCTGGTGCGGTTCTGGGGTTGGGTATTGCAGCCAAATGCACCACCGCATCATGGCCCGCGAACTGCGTGCGCAATGCCTCAAAATCACAGATATTGGTATTGGTGAAGGCAACATCCGCAAGGACAGGATCACTTGGGCGCTGGAGATCAACAATTTTCAAATCACATGCGTTGACGATCCGACACGCCAAATGCATGCCGAGCTTACCTGCACCACCTGTGCATATAACTCTCTTAATCAACACACCGCTCCCAAGGAAACTGCACACTACCGCTCAATGCTCTACGCTAACTAGTCGGCGTGCCTCGCAGACAGGTTCGGTGCATCACGCGAGGAAACTTTGCAGCGTCAAAATTAGGATCGGCCCGATGGAGCAGACAGCGATTATCCCACATCAAAACATCACCTTCTTGCCAGTGATGGCGGTAGACAAAATGCTCCTGTGTACAATGATCTTCCAGCTCTTCAATCTTCGCCTGACTGTCTTCCTTTGAGCGATCGTCCAGGAAAGCAGCATGCATACCAAGAAACAACGCTCGTTCACCAGTCTCTGGATGCACACGAACAAGTGGATGCGTCATATCCGGTGCATCATCGAGCTCCTCTTGTGTAAAAGACTTGCCGACGTTCTCCCGCGAGTGTTGCCAACTGTGGATGACTTTCATACCTGAAAGATTTGTTTTTTCGCTCTCAGGCAAAGCTTCAAATCCCGACTGCATATCAGCAAAACAGGTATCACCACCATCCGGCGGCAATGTCACGGCATGCAGGATCGTCGCCATCGATGGCTCCGGCCGAAACGACTTATCGGAATGCCAACGCGTTGATTTCACGACGCCGGTTGGTTGGCCATCAGCCCCAAGGTTGGTCACGGTGTGCACCAACGGATAGTCATCATTCCCGATATTGCCCTTGGCATGCCGCTCAAGCGTCCCGAACTGCTCTGAAAAGGCAATTTGCTCGGACTTGCTGAGTTTCTGATTTCGAAATGCCAGAACTTTGTACCTGAGAAAAGCAGCCAAAACAGCATCCCGGGTTTGACCGTCCAGCGGCTGCGATAAATCCACCCCAACGATCTCGGCCGCCATGGTCTCGGACAGAGGTCGAACATCGAAGCGAGCTGATACCGCAGCAGCACCCTTGCTCTCCTGTTTAACTCCGGCATCATTCATGAGAACCTCCCAGGGACTGATCTCTGTCGCACAAGCATTGACGCCATAAAGATCATCAAGACAAACTATGCCGTCCGCAACGACCACGATAGGTGATCGCAATGCTCCAGCATGACGTACTCAAGCACGATCCACAGATCATGACCAAGACCCAGCGCGAGCAATTCTTTGAGGAAGGCTGCCTGGTTCTGGAAGGTATCATAGATGAGATGTGGCTCACTCGTTTGCGATCAGCCATGGACGAGATGATTGACGCAAGCCGCCAAGTCCGTGAGAGTGACGTTCAATTCGTTTTGGAAGACGGCCACTGCGAAAGTGATCCCCGCCTGCGCCGGCTATCTAGTCCCGTGGCACACCATCCCACATTCTGGGACTTTGCATCGCAGTCAAAAATGGTAGACGTCGCAGCAGACGTCTGCGGTCCGGACGTCAAATTCCACCACTCAAAACTCAACTTCAAATGGCCAAAGGGCGGTCAACTGTTTGACTGGCACCAGGACATTCAGGCCTGGCCACACACGGACTACAGCCCGGTGACGATCGGGCTCTACATGGATGATTGCAATCTGGAACAAGGACCATTGACGGCAATCAAAGGCAGTCATCTGGAGCCCTTGCGCAGCATGTACGATAAGCAAGGCAACTGGGTCTTGCGGATTGAAGAAGACGATATGCCGACCAACTGGCGCGAAGACACAATTAAAATGACAGGGTCAGCAGGCTCCTTGGCGTTACTCAACTGCCGCGTCATCCATGGCTCGGAACGCAATGCATCAGACAAGATGCGTCCGCTCCTCTTGAACGTCTATTCCTCAGCTGACTCGATGCCCTACACCTTTAATCCCCTGGCGACAGAATTTGCAGGCACCGTCGTCAAAGGCCAGGCTGCTAAACAGGCCAGTCACGACCCGCGCGGCTGTGAGTTGCCGCCGGATTGGTCCAAGGGTTACGTCGGTCCTTGGAAGCATCAGTCTACCTACCAAAGCAACAGCGAGAGACGAAGCATGTAGTCCGTTACCGGATCACTCATGACTACAAAACAATAATTCTTCTAGATCAATTCAAAGCAACCAAAGAGGGCAACACAAATGGTGGAAGCCGCAGACCCGGCCTGGCGCGATCAGCTTTACGACTCGTTGAAGGCGCTGAACATTGAAGTGGTGGTTTACGTGCCCGATGCTGGCCACGCCATCCTTATCGATCGATGCCTCAAAGATCCTGAGATTGACTGTTTCCCGTTGGTCAATGAATTTGAGGCGGTAGGCATATCTGTCGGTGCCTGGCTTGGTGGGAAACGCGCTTGCACCCTTATTCAATCGAGCGGCATCGGGAATACAATCAATGCACTCGGACTAGCTCATTCGACCGGCGCACCCTTCTTCACCATCGCAACAATGCGCGGTGAATGGGGAGAGTTCAACGGCTGGCAGACACCCATGGGGCAAGCTGTGCCAAAAGTTTTGGAAGCCGCAAATGTCGTCGTCAATCGCGCCGAGACAGCAGCAGATGTTATCCCAGTCACGGAGGCCAGTGGCCGGCTCGCCTTCCAATCCTATCTGCCCGTCTTCACGCTAATTTCCCAGCGCGTCACTGGCGCAAAAATCTTTAAGTAGGAGAGCGGTCAATGCATACCGATAACAAGCCGCGCCTGGAACGCCGTAGTGCCATTCTCAAGCTCCTGGCAAATCGAACACAAGATCTTCTCGTTGTCGCCGGCCTTGGTTCAGCCATCTGGGACGTCGAGACAGCAGGTGAAAATCCCCTAAACTTCTATCTCCTTGGCGCTATGGGTAGTGTTGTTCCAACAGCGCTTGGATTAGCAGCCGCACAGCCCGACAAACGTGTCGTGGCTTTCACTGGTGACTCCGAGCTCAGCATGGGCCTCTATTCGTTGGCCACCGTAGGATGGCGTAAACCCAGCAATCTCGTAATCGTTTGCTTGGACAACGGCCGTTTCGGTGAAACTGGCGGACAGATCAGCCATACGGGAGTCAATCTCGATCTTGCAGGCGTTGCCCGCGCATCGGGATTGCCCTCGGTACATCAGGCATTCGAGGAAAGCGAAATCGACAATCTTCGCCACGTCATGCTCAAGGAAGACGGACCAGTCTTCATCCACCTCCTCGTAACAGCAGATATGCCTCCCGTGAACATGCCAATCCGTAACGGTCAGATCGGTTTAACAAGATTCAGGGAGGCGCTGCTGGGTCCTGAGGCATTGAAAGAATAATCCTCCGCCAAGACCCAACTGCCAACAGCACTTACGCAAAGCATTTCGGGGCCCGTGTTAGTGGGCCCCTTTTTATTTCAAGCAAAAGCGCAGAACACAGGATGCTACTCCGCTGCCGCAGCCACTTCGCTCTCCCAGGTCTTGAGAACGGGCAAAACTTCCTTGGCGAACAGCTTTAGACCTTCCTCCGCAACACTCATTGGCGTGCCACCAAATCGGAAGGCGACATTCAATTCAAAATCACCAACGGTTGACAGACGGTCCTCCAACTGACGCAAGATCCGGTCAGGCGTTCCCCAGGCGGCTGCCTTCATGAAGTTATCGACGGCTCCGGTGAGATCACCACCTGTCTTGCGTGCGAACTCAGCCTTTTGTTGGTAGCCACCATAGCCCTTCACGCTCTTGAAGTGCTCACCGAGAAACTCGTAATGGTAGAAGTTACTCTCAGTGAACATGCCCTGGTACTGGCGTGCCCACTCCTCACCCTGCTCATTGTTCGTAGTGCAAACAGCAAAGTCTGTTAGCATCGGAGTCGGCGCTGGTGTGCCATGATACTTCTGATGTAATTCGCGTCCCTTATCCAAGACAGGTCTACGCAACTCCCATGGACGGTCTGCGAACATGACCATGCGGATATTACCGAGACGTGCCACCGACTCGACCGACTCCTCACTCGTTGCAACCGAATAGATCCGGCCATCCATGGAATGCTGTGGTCGAGGGCGGATCTCAGTTCTTGGCTGCTTGTAGAATGGCCCATCACCTTCGATGAACCCGGTCTTCAGCGCCTCGACAATCATCGGAGCCGCTTCATCAAAGCGACCACGTGATTCATCCATCGGCACCCGGAACGCCTCAAACTCACGGCGAGCAAGCCCGCGCCCCATACCAAACCGCAACCGGCCCTCGCTGAGGAGATCCAGCAGGGCAACCTGCTCGGCAACACGCAGCGGATCGTGCCAAGGCAAAATGACAGCCGCTGTGCCTATATCCACATGGCTGTACTTTGCCGCCAGATGCGTCATAAGTTGAACATTGTCGGGACAAAAAGAGTAGTCGCAGAAATGATGCTCAGTTGACCAAAGGACATCGAACCCGGAGTCTGCTGCCACTTCGGCAAGGCGCAATTCTTCCTGCCATACCTGGGCATCAGAGCAATCATCCCAGCCGTAACTGGTGAAAAGCATCATAAAGCCCACATCCATGGCAATACCTCCCTGGAACAGTTTTTGTTACTGGGAGTGTTTCATGCGCATTTCAAGTCGGCAAGTGGATGAAGGCCATCAATTGACCCGTATCAGGATAACGTGCACCAGGAACAGCGGCAGCTGCAGTGACCAGCATACCGCTGAAAGAGACCGTTACTGCATGTGCTGGCCACCGTTAATAGCGATGTTCGCACCAGTCACGAATGCAGCCTCTTCGGAGCACAGATAAATAATAAGACCGGCAACTTCTTCCGGCTTGCCGAGGCGAGACAGTGGGATCTGCGGCAGGATCTTGCTGTTCAGCACTTCCGGATCGATGGCTGTGACCATCTTGGTGCCGATATAGCCCGGTGAAATGGTGTTCACCGTGATGCCTTTGCGCGCGCACTCGAGAGCGAGTGACTTGGTGAAACCGTGCATGCCCGCCTTAGCGGCTGCGTAGTTTGTCTGCCCGAATGCACCTTTCGAACCGTTGACCGACGACACATTCACGATACGTCCCCACTCACGCTCCAGCATTCCGTCAAAAACGTGCTTCGTCATGTTAAAGACGGAATCGAGATTGGTTCTGATTACCGCATCCCAGGCCGACTTGGTCATTTTGCGGAAGGTGGTATCTTTGGTGATACCTGCGTTGTTGATCAGGATCTCAACAGGACCTAGCTGGGCCTCAACTGACTTAATGCATTCTTCGGCGCTGTCGTAATCACCAACGTCGCAAGGCACAGCAACGAAATCGAATCCTTCTTCTTTGCGCGCGGCAATCCACTCTTCGGATGTCGTATTTGTTGGCGAGCACGTCACCGCGACCCGGCAACCCTTTGCAGCCAATCGTTTTGAGATAGTCTCACCAAGACCACCCATGCCGCCAGTCACCAGTGCTACACGGTTTTCCATTTCCGAAGCCTCTTCCTTCTAAGAGCCAAACATTGCCAAAATCATCGGCAGTCAATCTGATCCAAGCGATATCTCTCAATGTCCTTGATCAATATCAATAGGATTTAACTCCTGCCACTCAAACCCGACAATCGTATAACTACTTGGCGCAATTCCACAGTTTACCTGTTTCATTTGCCCGCAGCGGCATTCAACTTGTGCGCTCAAATTTTGAGCAGAACAGGGCCAAATCAATCGGACACCGATTGAGCGCGGTCATAAACAATATTGCCCGCCGTAATGACCACGTCTGCAACAATCTCGGATATCTGGTTCTCATCGACTTCGAGTAAATCCTCTGAGAGTACTGCAATATCGGCAGCTTTCCCAACTTCCAGAGTGCCCTTGAAATCCTCTTCGAAACTGAGCCATGCACCTTCCCGGCTGGCACAAGCCAAGGCTTCAACTCGACTGAGCCTCTGGCCGGGACCCAAAACCTTGCCAGCATCCGTCTTGCGGGCCACCGCATGCTCAATTGGAACAAACATGCTAGGAGGGACATTGTCGGTTGCGAGCGAGACATGGATGCCTGCGTCAACCAGATCCCGCAATGGCAACACCATTTCGCAACCATCTTCGCCAAGCTCATCGCGTAGTTTCTCACCGTCTTGCGCGATCCATTTTGACGAATAAGCCTGCAAAACCAGGCCAAGGTCGCGAATACGCGGAATCTCCTCTTTCGAGAAACGACCAATATGCTCAATCAGCCAGCGCTGTTCGGTCATCGGTGCACGTCGATTCACTTCTTCGAATAAATCGAGAATACCAGGGGAAAATGATCCGACGCGCACGCCAAGCTTGGCGGCCTCTATCATCATTTCAACCATGACGTGCTTCGGCAGGCAGCAGTCAAAATTAAAGCCCGCCCATCCGGTATAGGGTCCGCACAGCGCGCGCACGCGGTTCTCCTCTGAAACCTCATACTCGGTATAAAGGCCTGCCATCCGAAGGAACTCATCGCCCAGTCCCCTTCGCGCCAACCAACGCCCCCAATCGACCAACATGTCCGTCACATCTTCACTGGATGTCGACGACCAGGCAGGACTGAACATCAACGATGCCCGAACGGGCAGATCGCCTTCTTCGCGCAAATGCTGGTATGCAGCGAAAACCTCGCCAGCGATTCCATGACCCTCAAAAACACTCGTTGTGCCAAAGCTGTTGTAAACCACCATTGAACGCCGCAGACCGGCAATCCGGTCGTCCAGCGTAAACTGCGGAATACAACTCATCAGGGTTTTCTCAACAACGGGCTTATAAATGAACTCATAGAACAGTCCGTTTGGCTCACCAGTATCGAGATCTTTATCAATCTGAATTGATGGCACCGGCGGCATCGTCTCACGTGTAATGCCAGCAACTTCCAAAGCCCGAGTATTGGCAACGGAGATCAAAGGCAACGTATTGCGCCAATGTCCCCAAATCGGCCTGATGTAAACAGGATGATCAGGAGCCACCTGATCGAGTTCCCATCGGTTCGGGAACCGACCCTCTTTCAGGTTCTGAGGTACACCTTCGTAAAAAGGTGGCTCACCTACCGGCATCGTGACAATCCACTCACCAGCCGGAGTGACTTTCACCAGCTCACGAATTCGATCGAGAATGTCAGCAATTGACCGGCAGCCGGACAGCGAAGGTAGGACATCCTTCAAACCTTCGCGATCCATGTGGGCGTGCCCATCGATCAGGCCAGGAACAACCAGTTTACCATCGGCCGCAAGTTGCGTGGTCTTTGCCCCCGCAGTAGCTTGCACCTCATCATCAGTGCCGACCTTCAAGATCTTGCCGTCGCTCACCGCGATTGCTTGTGCCATCGTCTCAGACGGGTCAAGTGTCACAACTTTACTGCCCGTCACAATCAGATCGGCACCTTGCTCATTTGTCATACGTTCGACACTCCGCTGATCAGAAAATCCGATTGCCATCATCCAGCAATTCGGCCCAGGACACAATTATCAAGAGACAATCAGATGAACCGGATGTATCAAACGATCGCCGAACAACGAGAAGCAAATGACAACAAACAAGCCTTTGCTGGGCATCCTATCCATGATTGCCTCAACCGCAGTTCTCTCTGCGAAGGACGGTCTAGCAAAAACATTCGTTGATGAGGTCAATCCAGTTCAGATGATCTGGATCCAGTTCGTCGGCACGTTCATCGTGATGAGCCTTGTGACATTGCCGCGGCATGGCATTCGCACGTTCACGCCCAAACCAGCATTCGGCCAGTTCATTCGAGGCACGCTCAATGCAGTGGCAATTGTCGCCCTCTATTGGTCGCTGATCTATATCCCGCTCGCTGACGCAACAGCTATGTTCATGTTCGCACCAACCATCGTGACACTGTTGTCGCCATTTCTGCTTGGAGAAAAGCTTGGAATTCGGCGTGCTATCGCGGTTGGCGTCGGTTTTGCCGGCGTCATCGTGATTCTTCGACCGGACCTCAGCGGAGATGCCATTGGATATTATATCGGGCTGCTATCCGGGATACTGATGGGACTATACTTCATTGCCAACCGCAAGCTGGCTGGCGCGCAGCCCCCGCTACTCAATATCACCCACAATGCACTCCTCGGCGGCCTTGCACTCACACCATTCTTCCAGCTGTTCTGGGTGCCAATTGATCCTGTCAACCTTCCGAAGCTTGCGGCAATCATCGCGCTTGCAGTCGTCGGGCAGGCCTTAATGATATCCGCATTTATGTTTGCGACCGCCGTAACGCTTGCGCCGTTCTCCTATACTTTCATCGTGTTCGCGACCGCGATTGGATACTTCGTCTTCGGCGACTTTCCCGACCAGATCACTTGGATCGGCATAGCCTTGATTGTTGCATCCGGACTATTCATCGCCATACGCGAAATCCAGCTGGCAGAAGCTGCTAAGCCCATTAAAACATCAGACGGCTAGCGCTAGCCGCGCAGCCGCAGCCCCTTCGGATCGAATGGTGGCCGCTCAAGTAGTTTGGCACGATGTGGCTGCCCAAGTACGGCAACGTCGAACTCGCTGGCAGCTACAAGACAGTCAGTCTTGACCATCGCGAGCCCCAGAGACTTGCCGACATAATGTCCGTAGGTGCCACTCGTTATCCGTCCAGCGGCTTGACCCGCCAAGGTGAAGACCGGCTCACCCCCAACAGCATCTGCGCCATTGGCCTCAATCTCAAGCATCACCAACTTTTCACGTGGCGCCTTCTCGCGAAGCTTAATATAGGCATCGCGTCCTGCAAACTCTGGCTTGTCGACCTTGATGAACTTGTCCAGACCGACTTCCTGCGGCCAGTACTCAGGTGAATATTCCCGCCCCCAACTGCCATAGCCCTTCTCAACGCGCAGGCTTAATAGTGAACGGCTCCCGACCGGTCGCACACCCAGATCCTGTCCGGCCTGAGCTGGCGCGATAGCCGGCCCGGTAGTCGATTTTGATCTACGGACCTTTTATCTGCGCGACTTAACTTTCACCGGCGCCACCATCGTTCCACCCGGCGTATTTGCGGACCTTGTCAGTTATATACCAAGTGATGAGATCAAGCCGATGTTGACTGCTATCTATCCTTTAGTGGACCTTGATGAAGCCCATCAAGCATTCATAGATAAGCAGCACGTCGGCAACATCGTCGTGACAATGGACTGACGCACGAGGGGCGCGTTTCGTTCAATTGGATACCAGCCTTGCTGCCCCGGCGGCACCGCAAAGACAGCCCCGTCAGACCTTCTTCACAACTCATGTTCCGTCAAACAACTTAGCATTAAAACCACAGAACGGACTGTGTTATAAAGTTGCCTAATGAACCGACCAATCCAACCAGCAAGGACGACTTCATAGATGGCCTCAACGGGAAGCATTGTCGTGATTGGCGCAGGGCAAGCAGGTGCCAGCGCAGCAGCGAAATTGCGGTCATTAGGTTATGGCGGCGCCATTCATCTTGTCGGCAACGAACCGCATCTGCCATATCAGCGCCCCCCACTCTCGAAAAAATACCTGACCGGGGAAATTGACCTCGAAAGGCTGTTGATCAAGCCGGAGGCGTTTTATGAGTCATCCAATATTAATCTACATTTGGATGTTGACGTTGTTGGCATCGATACAAATGACAACTCGATAAGCCTGGCTGATGGCAAAACCATCCACTGGGATCAGTTGTTATTGGCCACCGGTTCACGACCTCGCGCATTGCCGACCGGCATGATCAGCCACGGCTGTCCGATACATGTTCTCAGAAACTTACATGACGTCCACAGCCTGACACCGGCTTTGGAGAACGCAAACACGGCTCTGATTGTAGGAGGCGGGTACATCGGTCTTGAAACCGCGGCGTCGGCTCGCAAGTTCGACGTCAACGTCACGCTTGTTGAGGCAACGGAACGGATACTGCAACGCGTTGCCGCTGAAGCAACGTCCAAGCGATTTGCCGAACTCCATCGCAACAACGGAGTAGATATTTGCGAAGGCACCGGCCTTGCCAGCATCACAAGCCCGCCCGATGGGAAATGTCGTGCGTCGTTCAGCAATGGCGATAGTCTTGACGTCGATCTTGTTCTTGTTGGTATTGGCGTTGTACCGAATACCGAGTTGGCAGAGGCTGCAGGTATCGCAACCCAAAACGGCATAAGCGTTGACAATCAATGCCGCACGAGCAACCCTAAAATCTATGCAGCCGGCGACTGTGCATCATTTAATTGGCGCGGGACGCATCTCAGACTCGAGTCTGTCCAAAACGCTATTGATCAAGCCGAAGCCGCAGCAGCGAACATGATGGGTGAAATTACAGAGTATGATCCTATGCCATGGTTCTGGTCGGATCAATACGATGTCAAACTGCAAATCGCGGGTCTGAGCCAGGGTTTCAATCGCACGACGGAACGATCCGGACCACGCCAAGGCTCGGGTTCAATCTGGTATTACCGGGATGACTCGTTGCTGGCAGTTGATGCCTTTAACGATGCAGCAGCCTATATGACCGGCAAGCGCCTACTAGAGGCCGGCATCAATCCGCCGTTTAAAACAATTGCAAACCCAGACACGGCACTCAAGAGCTTGCTTAAGCAATAGAAAGCAATTGTGCCAAACAAGTACTCGCAGGCCAATACGGCCTATGCCCCGCGCTGGTAGTGCTTAGTCAGAATGCGCAATCGATCCTGGAAATGTGGCCGCACACGCGCACTCCAAGGCGTATCCACCGCAGCAGCCCAAGCCTCAGAACGTGTCACATCCGGCGTTTCCAGATGGTAAATCGCCAGATACTTACGCGTACTACTGCCAATCTCATCGGCACGATATCGCCGCGCCAGCAGGGTACCCGGAACAGCAGCTAGTGCCGGTATATGTTCCTGATCGTACCACGCGTTGAAATCGTCCTCCGCCTCTGGTGCTACATTCATCGCATTGACAAGGAGCCCACCAGCGTTGACCGGCGCCGGTTCTAAGCCCGGTGTTATGCGCACACCCTCAAATCGCAGTAAACGCTTACACATCCCGACAACGCGTTTCGTCCAGACTGACGAGTTTTCGTAGGCAATCGCTCGATACTCATCGCCGTGCAACACTTCGATTGAGGCAAGATCGCAAGTTGCAACTGCAGTGGCTTCACCGCCCTCATCCAGCCAGCGCTCACACGCACCAAATCCCGAAATCGCTTGTCGCTCCGGAACGTGCTCCAGATCATACCAATCGTGGAACTCGTCAGCATGAGTGCTCGAATAATCGAATGCTACCGCGAGAATACCTTGTGTCATTACACCCTCAATTATCGTTTGCAATCACTGATCAACGGACAAGCTCCCGTCGCGGGTAGCCTACCGAACGTCTCAAAGATCCTTAGGGTCCACTTCATTGAGCAATGGCGCATTGTTCGCGTAGCGCTGAATATTTTCAAAGAATAACTCATCCCAACGC
This sequence comes from Filomicrobium sp., assembly GCA_002689605.1. Classification (GTDB taxonomy): domain Bacteria; phylum Pseudomonadota; class Alphaproteobacteria; order Rhizobiales; family Hyphomicrobiaceae; genus Tectiglobus. The sequence continues at coordinate 15,316 of NZGY01000076.1, read as the reverse complement.
CCACGCGTTCCACTGCCAGAGAATGATGTATGCCCCGTGACTCTGACCTTTGGATGCGACCACAATGGATTGTCCGCCGGCAGTGGTTCTTCATGGAATACATCTAAAACCGCCGTTCCCAGCTGGCCGCTATCGAGTGCAGCGATCATCACAGCATCGTCAACCAAGCCACCGCGCGCAATGTTGACCAAAATGCAACCGGGCTTGAGCGCATCAAAGAAGGATGCGTTCGCGAAACCCGCTGTCTGCGCATTCAAAGGACAGGCCAGAACGATGACATCGGCATCACCTAGGAACTGGCCAATGTCAGTCAGTGTCCCAGCGCGGTCGACAATCTCGGACGTTGCAGGTGACCGCCGAATGACGGTCGTCGTGGCCCCAAAGGCTTTGGCGAGGTGCGCGGTCGCTTTGCCTATCGGACCAAACCCCACGATAATCCAATGCGTGCCTGCGATTTCGCGAAACGGCGTAATCTTCCATTGCCTATCGGACTGTAATTTTTGACTTTCCTCCATTGGATGGAACACGTTCAAAACATGTGCGAGCACGTACTCAGAAATTGCAACGGATTGCGCGCTGCTATTGTTGATCTTGATCCCTTTATCGGCTGCAGCTTTGTAGACCGGCGCATCAAGCCCGGCATTGAAAGTCTGGAGGACACCGACTGATCTACAAGCAAGTGCTAGATCAAACGCAACGGGTTGGATTTTATCTAAGGCAATATCGGCGCTGAACCACAGATAGTCTAAATCCACCGCGCCAGGCGATGTGACTTTGCCCTCGATGATAAACTGCCCTTCCTTGTTGAACGGCAGCATTTCAAACTCAATCCCCAAACCGCGGATGCGATCCCCAAGACGTTCAAGTGTCTTGTCATATAGCCCAAGCTTAATCGCCATCTCTTAATCTCCAGCGCCTTACAACGGCGTCTCTCTCAACAGACACAAGTACCGTTAGATCTAGCACCGAACGACCATCCTCGCCTCTGATTAATTCAGCCCAACAAACCTGACGCATTGTGATTTCGTCCACTCGATCGCATTATTGATCGCAAATGAAACAAGAAACAAAAACAAGAGCAATGGGCGTTGCATGAGCGCTTCTGGGAACGCCCACGCCACCGATGGCCAGACCCAACTGGCACATTCAGGCACATCTCCAAAGCCACCCAATCCAAACTATATCCTGTTTTGGATGTGTGTGCTGATCGCCATCAACCAACTGGGCTTCGGCGCCATGGTGCCATCACTGCCGCTCTATGCTCAATCATTCGGCGTTGCCGCATCGGCAATCGGTATGGCCGTCGGCATCTATGGCCTAGCCCGCTTCTTTGTTGCCATTCCAGCTGGACAGCTTTCAGATCGCTTGGGCCGCCGACCAACTCTCGCAATAGGCGGCCTTATATCAGGCGTAGGAAATCTTTGGTGCGCCTGGGCAGTCACATATTCAGAATTCATGGTTGCCCGCTTCGTCGCCGGAGCCGGGGCNGGACTTCTTATNACAACNGGNCACGTGGTTCTCGCTGACATCAGCCCNCCGGAACGGCGCGGCAGAATGATATCCATCTACATGGGTACGTTTATNTTCGCAGTTGGNATCGGCCCCTTCCCTGGCGGCTTNCTTGCCGANCACTANGGACTGGCCGCTCCNTTTCTCGCTTACGGAACNGCTAGTCTACTGGCCATGGTTGTTGCTTGGTTTGCTGTAGCTGAAACCAGACATTTCTCCACACAAGGCCAGGCNATCCCAGGCAAGGCACCGTCGTTCATAGACCAACTTAGACTGATCGGCATTCGAATTGGTTTCTTGCTCGCAGCTTTAATTGTCTTCATGAACGCCGTTGTGCGCACGGGCGGTCTCTTTGCCATTGTGCCAATCTTTGCAGCAACACAACTCGGCTTATCAGTCTCGCANATCGGGTTTGCGATGATGCTGGGCAGTGTCATCGGGCTAGTAGCCGCCTACCCAGGCGGTTGGATCGCGGACCACTTCGGCCGCAAAGCAGTCATCGTACCGGCGACGCTTCTGTCAGGCGCAGCGATGATTCTGTTNTNTTTTTCCAGCTCATATCTGTGGTTNGCGATAGCATCNATTGTCTGGGGTATAGCGAGCACCATCGGTGGCTCGACACCTGGAGCCTACGCGGCCGACAACGCACNGCCTNGCATGAATGCGACGGCTATGAGTACATTCCGCATGATGGGTGATGGTGGATACGTCATNGGCCCACTCGCTCTAGGCTTGGTAGTNGACTTTTATGATTCTACCGTCGCCCTACTCCTGTGTGGCGCTTTGATGTTTATAGTCGGTGCAGCCTTTGCAATCTGGGCACCCGAAACCCTGCCAAAGAAGGCGGCCACGGACAAATCGGCTGATAATTCAACATAATCCGGATATTCGCGCCCCATACTAAGCAGCAACTCAACTCACACAGAGTCTCGTGCTATCATCGTTCGCAAGTTTACCAGGGCGGCCCTTGACGGCGTCACTCGGAGTAGCGCAGACAGACGGAGACATACGAATGGCAAACGATGCGGGCCCGGTGTCGATGAACTCACAGTCAACACCAGAATTTGATTCGATCATCATCGGTGCAGGTTTCTCAGGCCTATACCAGCTGCATGCACTCAGAGACAACCTTGGGCTAAACGCTGTTGTGTTAGAACGTGGCGATGGCGTAGGTGGCACTTGGTATTGGAACCGCTACCCAGGCGCACGCTGCGACTCGGAAAGCCATTCGTACTGGTACTCATTCTCTGACGAACTCGTTCAGGAATGGGAATGGACCGAACGCTATCCAGGCCATGCTGAGATTTGCCGTTATCTAAACTTTGTTGCTGACAAGTTCGATCTTAAGAAAGACATCCGTTTCTCGACCAACGTTACATCCTGCACCTATGATGAAACAGTTAATCTCTGGACCATCAACACTGAAGGCGGTGGCCGCCTGACAGCAAAGTATCTCATTACGGCTGTTGGTTGCCTGTCGACGGCAAACGTCCCGGACATTCCCGGTCGCGATAGCTTTGAGGGCAACTGGTACCACACAGGCCAATGGCCTCACAAAGGCGTCAACTTCAGCGGCCAACGCGTCGGGCAGATCGGCACCGGATCAACCGGAATCCAGGCCGTGCCTGTGATTGCTGAAGACGCCAAACATCTCACAGTTTTCCAGCGAACAGCCAATTACTCGGTGCCAGCCCGCAATGGTCCGCTGACACCAGAGTTCAAAGCGTACATCAAAGAGAATTTCGACGAGATCAAAGAGTGCATGCACACGACGCCAAACGGGCACTCATTCCGCATTCGTGATCGCAACGTGTTCGACGTCGACAATGAAGAACGCCAAGAGATCTATGAAGCTGCTTGGGAGAAGGGTGGCCTGGAGTTTCGTGCAAGCTTCCAGGATCTGTTGTTGGATAAGAAATCAAATGATACCGCCAAAGAGTTTATCATTGGCAAGATCCGAGAGATCGTGAAGGATCCGGAAACTGCTGACAAACTCACTGACATCGATCATCCCTATGCCGCCAAGCGCCCTCCGATCGATAGCCAGTACTTCGAGGCCTACAATCGCGATAACGTTGAACTCATCGATGTCCGCGCTGATCCAATCAAGGAAATAACGCCGAAAGGTGTAAAGCTAGAAAGCGGTGCAGAGTTCGAGCTCGATGTTATCGTTTTCGCCACCGGATTTAATGCCATGACCGGTCCGTTACTTGGCCTTAACATAACCGGTCGTGATGGCTTAAAACTGAGCGAGGCTTGGTCTGCAGGCCCCCGTACCTATCTTGGCTTACAAACTGCCGGCTTCCCAAATTTGTTCACTGTCACAGGTCCAGGCAGCCCGTCTGTTCTCTGCAACATGCCCGTCTGCATCGAACAACATGTCGAATGGATTACAGGTTGCATTGACCATCTTCGGCAAAATGAAATCGAACAGATTGAAGCAAAACCCGATGCCGTCGATGCCTGGGTGGCTCATGTCAATGATGCCGCCAACGCAACCTTGCTACCGCAAGCCGGACACTCCTGGTACCTCGGCGCAAACGTGCCAGGCAAACCGCGCGTATTCATGCCTTATGCAGGTGGTATGGATGTCTATCGGAAGAAGTGCGCTGAAGTCGCCGCAAACAACTACGAAGGCTTCCAACTCTNCAAGGCAGAACAATCTGCCTNGGTCTAAAAGTCNGCAACAAAACATAATCNCAGGAAGCACCTACCGGAGGAAGCCATGGCTGTCTATGAAATGCGGACCTACAATCTCCAGGTTGGCAAANTGGCGGAAGCGACAAAGCTGTATCAAGAGCNCGGCTTCCCTGCTTTGCAAAAAGGCGGGCACGACGCAAAGCTGGTTGGATACTTCCAAGCTGATACCGGCATGATCAATCAGCTCGTCCACATCTGGAAGTTCGATGATGACAATGATCGTCGCGCACATTGGGCGGCCGTCTTCGCCAACCAAGATTTTGTCGAAGGCTTCGCTTCGAAATTCCGTCCATGGGTCATCAGCCAGGAAGTCAAACTATTGACCGCAGCACCATGGGGACCGCATCCCTGATAGATGCTCTTTAGTCCAACACGGTTGAAACTCGAGCACGCTATGACAACGGACGCCATAACACCTCGGTCACAATACATAACGATTCAAGGCTACGAGCTTCACTACACGGAGTGGGGAACTCGCGGCAATCAACCTTTAATTATGTGGCATGGCTTGGCGCGAACAGGTCGTGACTTCGATACAATCGCAACAGCCCTGAGCGACCGTTTCCACATCATTTGTCCTGACACGATCGGTCGCGGATTATCGCAATGGAGCAACAAGCCGGACGAGGACTATTGCCTCGACGTCTATGCCAACTGGGCATCTGATCTCGTCGACGCACTCGGCTTTAAAACCTGCTATTGGCTTGGTACCTCAATGGGCGGCTCGCTCGGCATACGTGCGGCTGCAACAAGTTTGAAGGATCGGATTGATCGTCTGATCATCAACGACATTGGGCCAACATTCCCCGAAGCTCCATTTGAACGCATCAAAGCTTATGTCGGCACACCACCTGAGTTCGATTCCATGGGCGAGTTGGAGGCGTACTTCAAAGTCATCTATCAACCGTTCGGGTATCACACTGAGGCACAATGGCGGCATATGGCCGAGACATCCTCACGGCGCCTACCATCCGGCAAATTCACCACACACTACGATCCAACGATCGTACGTCAATTATTCGTCTTTCCTGACGACTATGAACAATGGCCCCATTGGGATGCCATCGACGTTCCAACACTTGTCCTGCATGGCGTAGATTCGGATCTACTGCTTCCAGACATCGCAAAAGGAATGTCCGAGCGTGGGCCGAAGGCTCAAGCAATCGACATCCCAGGTTGCGGTCATACACCAGCGTTGAACGTGCCGGAACAGATCAAAGTTGTATCTGACTTCCTCGACGCTTAGCGCTAGTACACACTGATAGGCGCACTCAATGCCGATCGCATTGGTATGCGCGAACTCTGGCCGGGATCACTAAGCAGCCAAGAAAGCACTGAGCTTCTGCTTTGCTTCATCCGTCACTGCAAGTTTTGCAAAGTATCGGCTTTCGATCCGACTGGCGGCGTCGAAGCCGGCCATCGCGCCTTCAGTTGCTGCAGCCAGAATAGCATGTGGAGCAGGCTCACGCCCGACAGCTTTAAACGTGTGCGCGAATTTGCATAGAACCACATCCGCCAGTGGTCCGACGTAAGGCTTTCCACCCGGTAATGCCTCGCGCTTCTGATCCCACGGCTTCACCGGCTCAGGATGATCGGCAATGAACTGTCGCGCAGCAGCAAACATCTCTTCGGGCGTATCGACTGCCGCATCAACCCAGCCTTCCTTCAAGGCCGTGTCAGCATCTATTCGCGTCCCTTGCATTAAATACGGTAGCGCCTTCTTCAAGCCCACCATGCGGACCAATCGCACCACACCGCCGGCTCCCGGCAGCAAGCCCAAGCCCACCTCAGGAAAACCAAGCTTGGTTTTCTCGCCGCGCAACACAACCCGACCATGACAGGCTAGCGCCAGTTCCAGCCCACCACCCAAGGCAGCACCATTGATTGCAGCAACGACCGGCTTACACAATTTTTCCAAGCCCCTCAGGCGTCGCTTCAGCTCTTCGGAAAGCTTATAGGCCGCTGGCATATCTTCCAGCGTGTTCAGCAGCGCAATGTCACCACCCGCAAAGAAAGTCGATTTTGCTGAAGCTATAATAACGCCTTTTAGGTCCTCCTCCGCTTGAAGGCGCGCAAGGATTTCATCCATCGTAGCGCCGAATTGCGCATCCATCAGGTTGACGGGCTTATCCGGCTTATCAAGTGTAACAGTCACGATGACTGTAGCATCTTTGTCGTACGTGTATCCGCTCATGATCCCTGGCCCTCACACACGTTCGACGATTGTGGCGATACCCATACCACCACCTATGCACAGTGTGACCAGGCCACGCTTTAAGTCTCGGCGTTCCAACTCATCAAGCAACGTGCCGAGCAGCATCGCACCGGTTGCACCCAGTGGGTGTCCCATGGCAATCGCTCCGCCATTCACGTTCACCTTCTCGTGCGGCACCCCAAGTTCTTTCATGAAGCGCATCGGCACGGATGCAAAAGCCTCATTCACCTCGAAGAGGTCGATATCTTTGATCGTCAGACCGGCCTTATCCAAGGCTTTGCGCGTCGCCGGCGCAGGTCCGGTTAGCATGATCGTAGGCTCAGAACTCGTAACCGCCGTTGCTAGAACACGCGCGCGCGGATCAGCATCGATACGTTTCGCCATCTCCTCCGAACCGACAAGAACAGCAGCAGCACCATCCACAATACCTGATGAGTTCCCTGCATGATGGACGTGATTGATAGTTTCGTAATCGGAATACTTGTCCAGCATGACAGCGTCGAACCCCATATCGCCTAGACCAGCGAAAGCAGGTTTGAGCCCCGATAGCCCCTCAACGGTCGCGTCCGGCCGCATGTACTCATCGCGATCAAGCACGACCCGCCCAATCTCGTCCTTTACTGGTACGATTGAATTGAAAAAATTATTGGCTGCCCAGGCATTCGCGGCACGCTTCTGTGACTCCACGGCGTATGCATCAACATCTTCGCGCGTATAACCATCGATCGTCGCGATCATGTCCGCACCAATCCCCTGCGGCACAAAGTTGTTACGCAACATCGTGTCCGGGTCACCGATCCAGGCGCCACCATCGGCAAGGATTGAAACGCGTGACATACTTTCAACGCCACCTGCGACCACCAGATCCTCCCAACCAGAGGCAACCTTCTGCGCAGCCAAATTGACCGTCTCCAAACCAGAGCCACAGAAGCGGTTGAGCTGCGCGCCACCAACAGTCTGATCGAACTTAGCGCGCGCAGCAGCAGCAACTGCAATATCACCGCCCTGCTCTCCGACAGGCGAAACACAGCCAAGCAAAACGTCATCAACCAAAGCGGTATCAACGCCGTTTCGATCACGAACTGCTTCTAGGACCTGCGCCGCAAGATCTACTGGTTTAATCTCGTTCAGCGCACCATCCGAACGCCCCTTACCTCTCGGTGTGCGAACGGCATCAAAGATCAAGGCTTCAGTCGCCGACATCGTCATCTCCACAGACAAACAGTATATCGCTTAATACGTCGTCGCAGCACCGCCCCAGCTGACCAGGTCAATGCTTAACAAATCAGTTAAAGGAACTGTTCCGTGTCTTGGCGATTAAATCAAGCCATCATACTGATAATGCCAGTAGTGCTCTGCCGCTGATGCTTCGCCGGTGATACTTTGAGTGTAAAACGAATGGACGAAGCTTCACTACTGATCGCGATCAACCCACACTTCGACCCGGCGATTGAATGCCTTCCCTTTGCTGGTATCGTTACGATCCGTCAAACGTAACAAGCCAGCTCTTCGAATTGTTACAAGCGCTTTGACACATAGCTGCGTCCGAAACCACAGCTGTGCAATCCAGCTAATACTGTTTGTAAAACTAAATGAAGTTGGCCCATTCTACATACGATCAGAAGTTCGTAAGCAGTTTATTCGATCCTACTTCTGTCGACGCACAATCTTTGTCTGTCGGCACGGACAACATGTCGATAAGCAAAGAAATGGCTCAGGGACAACTTGTTCGATAAGCAAAGCGTCCAATAGAGAATTTAACAATCACAAGTTTGAGCAACTGCACGCAAACACCCAACGCATCCATTGCATCAGCACAACTAGTCATAATATTCCAAATACCAATCAACAAACTTCTGCACACCAACCTCAATCGGCGTTGATGGTGAGAACCCTGTGGCATCGGCGAGAGCATCAATATTCGCGTATGTATGAGGAACATCTCCAGGTTGCATCGGGAGGAAGTTCTTCTCCGCCGTTTTGCCCAATGCTTTCTCGATGCAAGAGATCAGATGCATGAGCTCAACAGACTGGTTATTACCGATGTTGTACAGCCTGTACGGCGATTTTGATGTAGCAGGATCTGGCTTTGCCCCAGACCACTCAGGGTTCCCCACTGCAACGTAATCCATCGACTTCAAAATACCATCGACGATGTCATCAATATAGGTGAAGTCTCTCGAATGCTCACCGTTGTTGAATATGTCTATCGGTTCGCCAGCTAAGATCTTCCTGGTGAAAATGGACATGGCCATATCCGGCCGACCCCAAGGGCCGTAAACTGTAAAGAAGCGAAGCCCCGTGACCGGAATTCCATATAGATGCGCATACGAATGCGCCATCAGCTCATTGGATTTTTTCGTCGCTGCATAGAAGCTAACAGGGTGATCCACGTTGTCATGAACNCCNAACGGCANTTCNGTNTTNGCACCATATACCGAGCTGCTNGANGCATAGACTAAGTGCTTCACATCATAGTGGCGGCANCCCTCNAGNATNTTCAAGAACCCCATCANGTTGGAATCAACATACGCGTGCGGNTTCGTGAACGCNTACCGCACCCCGGCNTGCGCCGCGAGATTGATGACCCGATCCGGCCGATNCTCTTCGAANACNCNGTTGATCTGCNCTCGATCTGCCAAATCAGCNCGCACAAAACTNAAGCGATCGTCCGTCAAGAGTTGAGACAGACGCGCTTCCTTGAGAGNNACATCATAGTAGTCATTGACGTTGTCGAGCCCGATAACAACCTCACCTCGAGCCAAGAGAGNCTTGGCAGTGTGAAACCCGATAAAACCAGCAGCGCCAGTTAAAAGGATAGGGGCCATTGTCANCTCACTCCGATCANNCAGCCGTTGGCTCAGGCTGCAGCAAGAANTTTATATCGCAAACAGCTCCCCCTGGCTTAAGGAGACTATCNAGNCCATCATTCGCAATGAGCTCGCGCACCTCTTTATGGCTGACTGCCAGCACCACAGCATCAAATTGCTCACCAGGTAGTTCATTGACGACGTTGATTCCATATTCGCGCTNGACTTCNTCCTCAGCAGCCAATGGATCGTAAACGACCACCTCGCCTGTGAGTNCCTGCAACTCAGTGACGAGGTCNATAACCTTCGTATTGCGGATATCGGGACAGTTCTCTTTGAACGTGAANCCCATCACCAAGACACGCGCGTCATGAACAGCGCGCTTNCTCATNACNATCTGGCGCACGACCTCATTTGCGTAATGTTGAGGCATACGGTCGTTGATCCTACGGCCAGCAAGGATCATCTCAGGGTGAAAGCCGATCGATTGAGCCTTGTAGGTGAGGTAGTAAGGATCCACNCCAATGCAGTGACCACCAACCAANCCAGGNGTGTACTTGTGAAAATTCCACTTGGTCCCTGCNGCCGCGAGNACATCTCGCGTTGGGATTTCAAGCTGCTGAAACAACAACTCAAGNTCATTNATCAAAGCGATATTNACATCACGCTGNATGTTTTCAATCACCTTCGCCGCTTCAGCAACTTTGATTGAGCCCGCCTTNTGCGTACCNGCTTCAATGATCGATCCATAAACCTGATCAATCAAATCAGCAGCTTCCGGCGTTGAACCGGACGTAATCTTGAGNATTGATGGTAGCCGGTGTTCCAGGTCNCCCGGATTAATACGNTCTGGTGAATANCCNACAAAGAAATCCTCNTTGAGCTTTAGGCCAGACTCNNNTTCCAGAATCGGNACACAGACATCTTCAGTNACNCCNGGATAAACAGTCGACTCGAAAACGACATANTCTCCCGACGACAACACCTGGCCAACGGAACGGCTTGCACTCNTNATNGCGCTNAAATCCGGTTGCTTGGCCTGNTCGATAGGTGTCGCAACCGTAACNATGTAAAAGTTCTGATNCGCNATATCAGNCAGTTNGCAAGAATAACTGATNGTCTTGGCNCGCGAGAACTCTTCAGGCGTTACNTCAAGCGTCCTGTCCAGACCAGCTCGGAGCTCATCAATGCGTCTTTGATCAATGTCGAAGCCGACGACAGGATAGCGAGCTGCAAAGTGGACAGCCAAAGGCAAACCCACATACCCCAACCCCAAAACAGCTATTCGAGTATCCTCCGCCCTTGCAATACCAGCCATATAAGTCTTGCCTAACGCTCTCGAGAAGCCACCTGCAGAATTGAGCAGGCCGCGGTAAACACGTAGCACATGCCGACACACGAAACGAGCCTTGTGATAGGCGAATAATCACTGCGAGATCAACGGGCAATCGGGTCGCGACCTCCCGTAAGTCGACACACCCATCGCCCCGATAGTGCCCGCTCAAGTATCTGGCAAAAATTGCATCAAGCCACTGATTCCTAGTCTAAGAACAGGCTTCGACTGCGTAAGTTGACTATGCTGATTCGTGGTTACACTGCGACAGACCGGAAGCCTCCTCGGCATTGACGAAGTAAGAAGATCAATGGACAGTATATATTTCAAGTCCGCCACAGAATTGGCAAACCTTATCAAAGACAAAAACATCAGCAGCGTCGAGCTACTCGAGCTCTTCCTAGCGCGTGTTGAGGCTCACAACCCAAAACTCAACGCTGTCATCTGGATGGACAAACAAGCTGCCCGACAGCGGGCACAGGAGGCTGACGCCGCCCTGGCACGGGGCGACGATTGGGGCCCACTCCATGGCCTTCCAATGACAGTCAAGGAATCTTACCAGAAGGCAGGATCACCAACAACCTGGGGCGTACCAGCCCTCGCACACAATGTCACCGAAACAACTGCACTGGCCGTCGATCGGTTCGAGGCAGCCGGCGCGGTAATTTTCGGCAAAACGAATGTGCCAATTCACCTAGCTGACTGGCAAAGCTTCAACGAGATCTACGGCACAACCAACAACCCCTGGAACCTCAACTTAACGCCGGGAGGATCTTCCGGAGGATCAGCTGCTGCGCTTGCTGCCGGCCTAACTGGATTGGAAGCAGGCAGCGACATCGGCGCCTCCATCCGGGATCCTGCCCACTACTGCGGCGTCTTCGGTCTGAAACCCACATATGGAGTCATTCCGTCCCGGGGACAATCGATGCCCGGAGTAGTGGCCGCTGCTGATATATCGGTTGTCGGTCCACTCGCTCGTGGTGCGAAAGACTTAGACTTGGCGCTCGATGTCATGAGCGGCCCGGATCTTCTTGATGAAATCGGCTGGCGCCTTCAATTGCCGGAAGCTCCACAGAAGTCACTGAAAAATTTCCGAATTGCCTTAAAGCTCAACGACCCAAATTCTGAGGTTGATACAGCCTATGGCGATGCACTGCAGTCTCTCGCTGATCGCCTAGCTAGCCTCGGCGCAACAGTCACGGACACGGCGCAGCCTGACGTTGATACAAAACGACTGCATGAAGTTTATATTTCACTGCTCCGCGCCGCCACATCCTCACGCATTGACGATGACGAAATTGAACACTGGCAGGCAATATCTGACAGTGCCGGTGACCAACCAGCAACGTACCTGGAACGCATGGCGCGGGCTAACGTTATGAGGCATCACGATTGGCTCCGCCTGAATAACGAGCGTCACGCCATGCGATTTGCCTTCGAAGACTTTTTCAAAGACTGGGACATCATTCTATGTCCCGCTGCAGCCTCCGCCGCATGGCCTCACGACCAAGAAGGCGAGCGACATCATCGTATGATACCGGTCAACGGCAAACAGGTCCCAACAACTGATCAACTATTTTGGGCTGGCTTCTCCGGGGTCGTCTACTTGCCATCGACTGTTGGCCCTACAGCCATTATTGAGCCAGGCCTACCGGTTNGGTATCAAGCGATAGCCGGACATTGCCGGGACAAGACCGCAACAAAATTCACAGAATTGGTCGCACGGGAAATCGTAGGCTTCACACCACCACCCAACTTCCTCTAATCCAATTGGGCAGACGCACGATGCAAATCATAGATCTAAGCCGTGAGATTCATCACCGCACACCGACCCATCCCTCACACCCGCCAGTCGTCACAACGGTCTGGAACGATCATAGCGAGATCAAAACAGCAGGCGNTACCGAATTCTCATCCAAGGCGCTTTACCTTTCGCTCAGCGACCACGCTGGCACGCACATTGATGCCCCATGCCATTTCAATTCCGATCCACAGGCCGCCTCGATTGATCAGGTGCCACTGGAACAATGCATCACGCCAGGCATTTGCCTTGATTTGTCTCACGCACCCTTACGTCATGAAATTACGGTTGAAGAAATGGAGGCTGCACTCNCTGCGACGGGGGCAACGATAGAGCAGGGTGACACCGTAATTCTCCACATGGGTGTCAACGATCGGCTCTTCGGATCACCCGCCTACCTGCATGACTTTCCAGGATTGCACGTCTCNTCNGTGCATTGGCTCGCGGACAAAGGGATCGTTGCCTTTGGCGTNGAAGCCATCAGCCCCGCCCCNGAGGGCGAACCCAACTTCAANGCTCACCTTGCCTGTGCTGAGCGAGGTATCACGCACATAGAATGCCTCTGGAATACTGAGGCACTTATCGGCAAAGGACGTTTCAAATTCATCGGACTCCCACTGAAAATCCGCGGCGGTACGGCAAGTCCAATTCGTGCAGTCGCCATCATCGGGGAATAAGCCNTACGCAACAAAAGTGAACCAAATCACTGCAACACGCGACAACTNAAGGGANAATGCAGAAAAGTCAGATAGTTAATAGGTCAAGACGATGTTTCGAATATCAAGTGCACTCATGGCCCTTGCCAACTTAGCACTCATCATTGCAATGCTCGCAGCCATTGTAGCCATTTCGCAGAACGCGAAGACTGGAAAGAGTAGCAAGGCTCTGTAAGACANCTGCTCAGGCAAACATCTTAAACACTAGATGGCGGAAACACGATCGACTGAATGCGCTGGTGACTACTGCAGAAGCGCATTAAAGATTGAACGCCCAATATCGCTCAAAACCAAGAGCCAAATGCCGGACGCAACAGCNGCGCCNATGATAAACCATGTCAGCCTCATTNNCNCCTCCTACAGNCCGACTGGNCGCCTNCGCCACTTGATTTCGGACTGACCGATTGCCCGGCCCGTCTTAAANAGTTTNGTCATATAGGCCCGGTCAAACGCTTCNTTACGCTCTNCNTTGAATTNATCNGGNACNGTGACCAGANGGAACTCNATCTTATTCTTAACAGCGAAGCCATACAGCTTCAGAATATCACCAATCGTCTGCTGCTTGATCAATGTCGCAATGGATCGGCCAGCGATATCAACTGTCGACGCTTTGACCTTCTTCCACTCAGGATTGACGTGCGAGTTGACGATNATATAGAGCCGACGCTTCGCGCGATGCTTAAGGGATTTATCCACGGCACGAATATTCGNTTGCATCGGCAGGAGAATAGCGTTGTCGGTGGTGCCGCCGTCGACATGCATTTCCTGGCNAAGTTTCCCGTTCACANTCACATTGATCAATACTGGCGGGAAGACANCCGGGATCGATGCTGATGCCAAAATGACTTTGCGCATAAGTTCGAGGCGCATAAGTTAAAGCGCTCGTTTCGTTCCAGCGCTCGCAATCTCGCCCATGTTCCAAATGACGGGTCGTTCGGCATCAAGATTAGTCGTACCAACCAGAAGCCGTCGCCCTTTCTGATGCTCGGCCGCAATTTCGCGCATCAATTTGCGGGTTAGGTACTTCGCAATCAGGCCCGCCAAAGGATCGGAATTCCCNACAGCGGAACCGCCCAATAGGCCGGAGACTAAATTCGGTTGTAGAATGTCCTTGGTNGAATACTTCGTATAGAACTCTTTCAAGATNTGATCATAGCGCGGGCCCAAGAAAGCAAACGGGGCGATCANCGCTCNCGTACTCACACCTGTCACAACGGAGAACTCAGGTCGTTTGCCNCTGAGAGTCCAACCGTTCAGCAAGCCAGCACCGAATGCACCGTCTGAGCCACCGCCNGATATGACGAGCATATTGTGAACTTTGCGCCGGTTCTTAGAGCCAGCAAGGCCTGATGCCCTTTGTTGCCNCTCGAACTTCTTAACCATGGCGGGGAAGTTCTTGGGCGCTTCATCACCCCAAAATCGAATACCAATACCGGCTATGCCTGTGACCGAAGCTTGATCAACAAATTCAGCAGGCACGACCTGACGTACAGACGTCGTCGCACACGCTGAAAGAATACTGCCAACAAACAGTAACANTAGCNCTCGGCCCACTTGCCGACCACTGAGGCGGCCAGATTCAATCTGTGAAATCGCAGACAGGACGCGCACCATTGCCTCCCNAGGCGCTCGATAATGTCCCTTTAGGCGGTTGAAAACCGACCAAAAAAAGGCGTTGCTAGTATTGCTTNTTGCAACTGACGCTTGTTTTCGAGCGCTCTGCGCAGGGGAACCAAGCAACAGATGCACAACACTACGGCTGGTAGGTCGCCAGCTTGAAGCCAAAACCGATAAACACCGCACCAGTCACACCTTTGAGCCAACGCTGAAAACTACCATTGCTCACTGCTTCAGTCAGACGGGCAAATAACACAACAATAAGTGTAAACAAGATTAAGTTAATCAAAGAGTGAATGACTACGAGCATNAATGCGGAAGCCACCGCCTCGCTACCTGTCGGAATAAACTGCGGAAACGCAGCCAGATAGAACATAGATCTGTTCTGCCTAAATGTTGTGAGACCTTGCTGACTGACGGTTTGTCACTAGCGAGGATACCATGTAGGCTCAGGATTTTCAGGCACTTGTCGAGCGGTTGGGCGATCTCAGCCGAGTCCAACNCGAGGCGCTCGTCGAAGCGCTGACGGCGACAGGCTCGGGTCGTGAGGTCGTCGCCTTGATCGAGACGCGGTTCGCCGCGGCTCCGGCCTGCGGCCATTGCGGTGCGAGTGAC
>NZGY01000075.1 GCA_002689605.1 Filomicrobium sp. | reverse complement strand
AATATCTGCCCAGCTACCTCGGTTGGCGCCGCATGATTGAACGTGACGGCGAGCGACTTACGCCCCGCCAATGCCTCGCCGGCGCCATGAGTTAGAGGGAAACCTACATCAGAGCCGAACAGAGCCATTGGAAAGGGTAGGGTGTTTGGGGGGGGGCTGATGCCGGAGTAAGACGACGTCACTGAGCCGCTTACCTGGGAAGGTGCTCAGACTACAGCGTTGTTGCATGAGAGCAACTTTGGAACACCAACGGAAATCTGACGCACGGGTTCGTTATGTGTGGTTTTGTTAGAGTTTTGGTGGCGCACCGACGCGTAACCTAAGTTGGTCGGGCTTGTTCAGCCTTGCAGGTCATGCGCTCTGCATGTTGCCGAGTAGGACTTGGCTCACTTAATTATTGGCTTACTTAACTACTTGAGAAGTTTGGTATGGCTGTTGCTGAGGCTGATCTTTGCCCAGCTGATAGACCCATGCCATATCGCTGGATATATCGTACTCACAATGCATGTGGGCTTTGTCGTCATTGATTGTGATGTAGAGATAAGCGTTGCTGTAGCGTGCCTTCCATAATCTATGGTTGGTTTGCCATAAGTAGACATTCAGATCGCTCTTTCCGATGGAGAGGCGCACCTGACTGGCCTGATTCCAAGCTGCGTTGCGTAGTTTTTCGTTGCTGTTCTGGCGGCACGCTGCGATGGCATGCTCGCGAAACGCATCAACAATGACATCATGTTTTGCGCTCAGCCGAATGTATTCCTGCAGTGCAAAATTGCCGGTGAATAGCAGAACGACTGTAATAATGATGCCTTTTACAAGAGCCATCTTTTGACCTAATCCCGTGGTGGCGTGAGCGCAATGATCAGACTGCGCATGCCGCTCTAAAGACGTTATGAAATCATGGTGAAAAATTAGTTGATTGTCAGAGCTAGGATGTCAGCATTGCGTAATGCTCATTGAGGACCTATCTCCGATTTCTGCATAAATCTGGAATGATTGTAGAGAGATTTTCTCAAATTTCTAATAGGTTGATTATGGTTTTTCACTCAACCAGTTGGTTCTTTGAAGCAACAATTGATGTCTCTAGACTGATTATCGGTAAGCAATCGAATTTGAGCAGCTAATATTAGGAACCGATTCCATGGCAATGCTTGATAGGCTTGATTCTGCCTCCTATGCCATTGATTTACAAAAAACATCCGAGAAGAATAATATAGATGCGCAGGTTGGCGATCGTTTGCGCTTTAGACGCTTGACGATGGGTATGACACAAGCTCAGCTTGCACGGCATTCGGGCCTATCTGCTCAGCAAATTCATAAATATGAAATGGGTGCGAGTCGTTTGACCTCTAGCCGACTTCACCAGTTGTCACAGATTCTGGATGTCTCAATCGCCTGGTTCTTCGGTGAGAGTGACACTGATGAATCTGATTTCAATGAATGTTTTCAGATGCTTAATGATCAATACAATCTGGAAATATTGAAAGCAGCTCACAGCATACAGAGCAACAAGCGCAAGGCACGACTGGTTAAAATCGCACAGCTGTTCGCAGAAGAAGAGTAGCCGCACCGAGGCGTCCGGAAATTTCAGCCGGTAGTGACTGCCGGCCGAACCTCAACAAACTTCAAAAACCTTCAAACTATTCATTGAGAAGGCTGCCAATGCGTTCTATAGCTTTGGCAATATTCTCTTTGGAGTTGGCATATGAGAAGCGGATGAAGCCTTCGCCATGTATGCCGAAACTTGTGCCCGCAACAGTTGCGACGCCGGCTTCTTCGAGCATGCGGTTTTGCAACTCTTTGGCCGTCATGCCGGTACCGGTGACATTCGGAAAGGCGTAGAACGCTCCCCCAGGTTCTACACAGCGGAAACCAGGTAGCTGGTTCAGCATTGGAACAATCGCGCGTCTACGCTCGTCGAATGCTGCCAACATTTCGTGGACGGCATCCTGTGGTCCGTTCAGAGCTGCGATGCCTGCGAACTGCGTTGGAGCATTTACACAGGAATGGCAGTTCACGGCCAGCCGCACGACAGGTTCCACCAAGGCCCGTGGCCAAACGCTGAAGCCAAGTCGCCAACCTGTCATTGCATAAGTCTTCGACCAGCCATCCAATATGATGAGTTGGTCGCGTAACTCGGGATAACGCAAGAGCGATACATGTTCGCGGCCATCATAGAGCATCTGGCTGTAAATCTCGTCGGATAGGATGGCGATGTTGGGATGATCTGCCAGTCCGGCGACGAGCTTTTCGATTTCGTTCTTCGGTACAGCGCCGCCTGTCGGATTGCCTGGCGTATTGAGAATAATGAGGCGGGTTGCCGGCGTAATGCTGCCGAGAACCTGTTCAGCGCTGAATGCGAACCCGTTCTCCTCCAGAAGCGCAATTGGAACTGGTCTCGAACCGGTGTATTCGATCATCGATCGGTAGATTGGAAAGCCTGGATCAGGATACATGATCTCGCTGCCAGGTGCCCCAAACATCACGATTGAGAAAAACATCGTTGGCTTGCCGCCGGGCATGATGACGACGTCGTCTGGGCTGACGTCTACGCCGTGGCGACGATTGAGATCTTCTGAGACGGCCTCACGCAATGGCAGGATGCCTTGCGCAGGAGTGTAGCCGTGCTCTCCGTCACGCAATGCTTTGACAGCTGCCTCGACAACATGATCCGGCGTTTTGAAGTCCGGCTGACCGATACCAAGATTGATGATATCGCGGCCTTCCGCTTGTAATGCGGCTGCACGAGCTAAAACTTCGAAAGCTGTTTCAGTCCCGAGACGGCTCAGGCCTTCGGCAAGTTGCACCATTGAAAAATCCTGTCTGAGGTCAGTCTTCCGGCTTTTCCCGCCGTGGCTCTGACGGCTGTTCCGGCAGGTCGTTGGTCGAGTTTGTGTATTTATGGCTTGGTGGCAGCTGTCTTTGCAAGCCAGATAGCTGATCAGTACAGCACACCGTACCTTTTTTTGCAGGGCGATCGCACACGGGGCACCAAGCGTAATCGCCTACCTCGAGGCCGTGGCGGACCGAAACACGATCATCAAAAACAAAGCAGTCGCCGTGCCATAGGCTTTTCTCCTCGGGCATGACTTCCAGATACTTCAAGATGCCGCCGCGCAAATGATAGACTTCGGAAAAGCCCTTCTGTCTCAGAAGTGCCGTCGATTTCTCACACCGAATACCACCGGTGCAGAACATCGCGATTTTCTTGTTTTCTGCAGGGTCGAGATTTTCCGTGACCCAATCGGCTATTTCGCGAAAGGCTGATGTCTTTGGATCTACGGCGCCTTCGAAGCTGCCGATAGCAATCTCGTAGTCGTTTCGGGTATCAATGGTAATCACGTCCGGCGATTGGATGAGGTCGTTCCAGTCCTCTGGCTCGACATAGGTTCCGACTTGATTATTCGGATTGATCTCCGGCATGCCCAAGCGGACGATCTCTGTTTTCAAACGAACCTTCAAGCGCTGAAACGGAGTGGTCTCGGCCCAGGATTCCGTGTGTTCGATGTCCGCACAACCAGGCAACGCTCGAATAGCGTCGAGAGCAATATCAATGCCCGATCTAGGGCCCGATATTGTGCCATTGATCCCTTCCCGCGCCAGAAGCAGCGTGCCGTACACGTCATGCTCTCTCAGAAGCGCCTTCAGGTGCGTCCGGCGCTCCTCAAGATTATCCAAAGGCGTGAACTTGTAGAGTGCTGCGACGACAATCGGCTTTGAGTCGATGATGGTCTTCAACGCGTTGTCCATGGGCCTTGGCTAGCTCATCATTCGGAAGACTTCAATGTACCGGACCTGCTTCAACGCTTTGGTCACAGTCTGTTCATGTTCAAGATTCGAGTATATCCAAACAACGCTAAAGCATTGAAATAGATAGATCGGTGCCGACAACACGAGGAGAGTGTGAGAGATGTCAAGTTCCAAACAACCAAAGTCGACGTTTGTCTTGACTGCAATTGCAGCTGCAACGGCGCTAGCTCTGACGAGCACTGCGAGTTTCGCTGGTGATTACTCTCACACGTGTCGGTCTGTCGATGGCCAGTACGTTATGCAGGATGAAGTGCTGCAAACGGCGCAGGATGAGAGATCCGGCAATTCGCAATCACTCCGATATCGCATTGAAGAAAAGATCGTTTTGTCGAAATCCGAGGGCTACTGCCAGTCGCGAGGGCAGAGATTTAACTACGGTGCGACGCTTTACGTGCTGAAAATTTCGCTGCTCGATCAAGGGCTCAGAACCCGTGTCTCAATGCTGTGTGAGCTTGCTGCTTCGGGGCTTCCAGCCTCTTACAACTGTGACAAGGATGTCCGCACTCTGAACTGGAAGATTGCGCGACAGAACCCGCCGTCTAGTTCGCAAGGACAATCCTATCAGCCGCCTGCAAGTTCTCCGGTGGGTGGTTCACTGTGGAACCACAATGGTTCGACTGTGAAGCTGACGGCGAACGGTGCAAGACGACAGTTTGCGTATGAGCACCCACGTAGCGGAATGAGAAAGCGAGGCGTGAGACGCGGCGACGTTTTGTTTGAAGGTTCAAGAGACGGTGAGATCTATTCTGGTACGGCCTACATCTTCACGCGTAGATGCGGCAAGGTTGGTTATGATGTTTTGGGTACGGTAAGAAACAACGACATGGAAATCGTAATGCGGGGCAATGCGCCAAGGTTTAATGCGTCGTGTCGTCCGGTCGGTTCGCGCCCTGATACTTTGGTGTTCTCGCTAAACTAATTGCGATCACTGGCAACGCTACAGTGGCTGAAATCGACCGGATCTTCCGGTAGATTGGTCTATATGGATCTGCGCTATTCCGCCCTTGCCATACCGGTAAAACTCTCTAACACCCCTGGCTTTGCTTGCCATGCCAGTAATCTTTGCGGATCAACCGGGCCCGGTAGTTTTATTTGTCCAGGCGGTACATGATCAAAACCGAAACGCTCGTAGTAGGGTTTGTCGCCAACCAACAAGACGACCGCGATGCCTTCGCGTTCGGCCTCACGTAATCCTGTAGCAATCAGTTCGCGACCGAGTCCCTGATTTGAGACTTCGGGTGCAACTGCCAATGGGCCGAGCAACAGGGCACCTGACGTCCCACCTATGCTGATCTGGGTGAAGCTTACTGCCGCGACCAGTTCTTTTGCCTTGAGTGCCTTGCGGCAGAACTTGGAAACGCGAGGCGCGCCCTCACGCAGACGGTACGCAGTTCGACTAAACCGCCCGGGGCCAAATACGCGCGCATGCAAGGCTGAAATTCGGGCAACATCAGCAAGGGTCGCCGGACAGATCTCTACTGTCTCTGTATCGAGCTTGGGGGTCACAGGCTTTTACCAGTCAGGTGAGATAGGGCTGTTGTCGGCAATTTCGCGTAGGCGTCTGTGCACTGCCGGCACTGTTCCCTCAGGTAGCCCTGACTGATCAAAGAAATCAATTTCGGCGATTTCAGCATTGGGTTTAGGCACTGTGGGTTGGCGCCACTCGTCCAGAACGAAGAGAGCGATGTGATCAGACGGGAATGATCGAAAATTGGCATAGATGCCTAGCAGCTGAGGTGGTGAAGCGATTTCAACGCCAGCTTCTTCCTTCAGTTCTCGCTCTAGCGACACCTGAATAGTTTCGTTGGCCTCTACACCTCCGCCAGGGAAGTGCCAGCCTGGCCGGTAGCCGTGGCGCACCAGCAGAACTTGGCCGGCATCATCAAAGACGACACCTTGAACGCCGAGCGTCAAGGCGCGAGTCAGGCGCCAATATCGCTGCAACGCTTTTTTTACCAACCACTGGCGCATTGAAAATATATGTTCTCCAATTGGGACGGTTGACTATTGGGAACTTCTGGCCGCATGACGCAGTCGTTGCAAGTTCAATCGTCACCGACGATGAATGGTGTGACACCTTTGACAGGCGAAAGACAGGCAACAGTCGAAAGATAGGTCAGCGACGGATGCAGAAGTTGGTTCGGCTTGCTCATATCTCAGATGTGCATTTGGCAAACGTCGCGGGTTTTTCACCGAGGCATTTGAACCTAAAGCGTGGTCTTGGGTTCATAAACTGGCAGCGAAAGCGCCGGTTCATCCATTTGCAATCAACCGTGGATCTTCTGTTGGAAGACCTTAGGCAGCAGGAGTTTGATCATCTCGCAGTGTCAGGGGACCTTGCCAATCTTGGACTTCCAAGTGAGCTTGAGGCAGCAGCGACCTGGTTAAAGCAACTCGGCAACCCTTCTGACGTGTCCGTTATACCTGGCAATCACGATATCTACTGTCCGTTGTGGTCTGACCAGGGAACGGAACGATGGCAAGATTACATGAGCAATCTCCCGGACGTTGCCAGACAGGCCGGCCCGTCAAGCGCGAGTGGCTTTCCTTATGTTCGTCGCCTTGGTGACGTTGCTTTGATTGGCGTCAATAGTGCTGTTCCTATGCCCCCCGGGATTGCAAGCGGCCAAGTCGGTATGGAACAATTGGAACGCCTGCAGATGATACTGTTTGAGCTGGCGGATGAAGGCTGTTTTCGTTTGGTAATGATCCACCATCCACCATTGCCTGGTCAGGCCTCGAAGCGTCGGGCACTGAAAGATGCAGCTGATTTGCAGTCTCTTATCGCGGATGCTGGTGCCGAACTGATCATCCACGGTCATAATCATCGCAGTATGTTGGCGCATGTTGACGGTGCAAGCGGCGCAATACCAGTTGTCGGTGTTCCTTCATTTTCCGCCACTTATGGGCCGAAGAGCGGAGAGTTAGCTGCGTACAATATCTATGAGATTTCTGAGATTCCTTCAGGCTATTCCATTGCACTTGAGCAACGAGGACTTAAGCGAGACGCGGAAGGTGTGATGTGCCTTCGACGAGAGAAGATCAGCGGCGTGATGCATAAGCAGAACTAATCCGTTACATGCAAAAAATTGTTGCGCGGGATTCGCAAATCCGTGGCAGTGTGCACGCGATAATAAAGAAAGATTTGACCCGTGAGCACAAAAGCACCGCCAATTGAACGCCTGCCCGTGTGGTTTGTTCTGATGACCTGCGGGATCATCGTTGCCGTCGGCATGGGGCTGCGTCAGGCAATGGGCCTGTATCTGAAGCCGATAAGTGATGATCTTGGCTTTGGTCGGGAAGTGTTTTCATTGGCCGTTGCTATAGGTAACATCGTCTGGGGAATGGCCGGGCCGTTTTCTGGTGCTGTTTCCGATAAGTATGGCTCAGGGCGTGTTATTGTCTTCGGTGGACTGGCCACGTTTGTCGGCCTCTGGATGATGTATACAGCATCGACAGAATGGCAGCTTTATCTCTCTGGTATATTCCTGGGGCTAGGTGTTGCCGGCGCTGGTATCAACGCACTGGTGGGCGCCGCTGGTCGTGCCGTGCCGCCGGAGATGCGGTCGGTCGCTGTTGCGCGCCTCGGGATTGGAAGCGGTCTAGGACTGCTATTGGCGTTGCCCTATGCGCATTTCCTGATGGAGTACCTTGGTTGGCAGACCAGTCTGATGGTGCTGGCATTCACGTCACTCATCATTATTCCTCTCGCATGGCCGGTCAGTGGCCGACCGCCCGCTCCCACAGACACTCAGATTAAAGCTCAGACTGTTGGTGAGGCGTTGTATGAGGCCTTCACTCATCCGAGCTTCTGGTTGCTCAATGCCGGCTTCTTCGTGTGTGGCTTCCACGTTGTCTTTTATGCCGTCCACTTGCCGTCTTATGTCGCCGATCTTGGGCTTGACCCCAGCTACGGTGTGCTTGGTCTTACCGTTGTCGGCATAGGCAATTTGATCGGTACGTTCTGTGCCGGTTGGTGGGGCCAGCGTTACCTCAAGAAGTACGGCTTGAGCCTGATTTATCTTGGTCGCGCCCTTGTTTTTCTGGCTTTTCTGTTCCTGCCGGTCATAGACGGTCCAATGATCGTGATACTGAGCGCTACGTTGGGACTGTTCTGGCTATCGACCATTCCGCTGACGTCGACAATGGTCGCAACCTTCTTTGGGCCGACCTGGATGACTATGCTTTATGGGGTCGTGTTCCTGTCGCACCAAATGGGTTCTTTCCTCGGCGCGTGGATGGCGGGTTATCTTTTCGACAAGACGCAGTCATATGATGCGATGTGGTGGATATCGGTTGCGCTCGGCCTATTTGCAGCCTTGATCCACCTGCCGATCCGGGAAAAGCCGGTGGAGCGGATAAATGCGGCAGCAGCGCCCGCCACCTAGATCGAGCGCTGTCTAGATTTGATGCCCGAGATTTGATGCCCGAGATTTGATGATTGGCGGTAAGTCCGGTATTATTCGAGCTGTCAGTAAGTCTTACTCAAGGTCCGTGACAATGGATAAAGGTGCCATGACAGCGCCGCTGCCCGTAAGAATAGCGATGTTCGTATTTTTGACGGCGATCGTTGGTGGTGGGCTTTATCTATGGAGCGTTCGTGGCCATGCCGTGCTGTTGGACATGGCTGCCAGTGCGATCGCTTTTATCTGCCAGTAAGTTTCCCAATTTTTATTCTAGGCCCGGTGTACAGCGAGAATTGCGCTTGCATCATCGCGGGGAAACGTCTTGCAGTCGGCGTCTGCCTCTTCAATCTTGCGCAGCTGGTCGAGCATTGCTGGTAGACTGTTCGAGAAACTCTCGTAGAGCAACTCTTTGATGGTGTACTTTCGATAAACGTCGGTCAGGCGTAGATAGCCATCACTGGCGATAAGCATGCGCGTGCCGTCAGGTATATCGAGCGATCCATGTCGGATGTATCGTTGGGGTGGCTCAGTGATCGACAGCACACCGTAGCCGGGGACACGGTTCATCAAGCTGCGCGCATGGCGAAGCGTCGGGATCAACGCCTTGCGCAAGTTTGATGATGTGGGTGCCCCATTGCTGGGCGCAAGCCTCTTAATATGCGGTGTGAGCCAGGCATCGCCGGCGTCTTTGGTGTTGGTGCCGTAGCGAGCTATGCTTCCGTCTGCCTGCTCAACCAACATCGTGCAATCGCCCACGGCAACATATTCCAGCGATGAACCTTCTAGACGAGCTATGAGGCAAGACGCGGATGGATGCTCATGGCGCCCATTGGGTTCGCGACGTTTGCCGTGTTCGAAACTGGAACGCAGAAATCCAGTGAGTTCTGGTAAGAGCGCTTGTAGATCTGGCCCGATTTGCGCGCCGTTCTCAGTCAGCCAAGTGCTTGCGGCTTCCGCCAACCATGCTGCGTCGCTTCGCTCTCCGATAATCGGACCGTCGCCAATATCAGTCGCGCCATCAATCACCCAGGCCAGATTGCCAAGGGTACCAACACGATCATCATTTATGGCATCCGACGGAATGCTCTCTGAGGCGATAATCTCAAGGGGCATCTTTGATACTCGTGCTTACGTTGGTCTCTAGCTACTGCCTGCCTGAAACAAGCACCACTATGTGTGCGATCGCCGCGTCGCTACCGGCTATTTCCCGAATGTGATCTGCAGAGGCTTGGTTGGTACGGAATCGAATACCTGTTCAAACAATGCCAACGTCAACGTAGCCAGATATCGCGCCTCGGCAGGGACACCCGTCTGTAAGGCAACGGCACCATCGTCCAGGTCCTGGGTGCCGACGGTGTAGCTTTGTTCCAAGAACCTAAGAGCGGACGTAATCTGTGGATGGGTCAAATCGTTGGTCGGTAAATCCAATAGAACCTCTCCATCATACAGCCCGATGAATTGGACGAACTGAGCTGCCTAATTCTCGATGATCATATATATTTCATGGTCATCTTTTGTGATGAATTCTCGAAAATCCGCGACCAGTCTGTCAAAGACTTCTTCATTGGCTGGGGTTGATTGTGGTGCAGGTTGGGATGGAGTTGCGATTGATAGTTGCGGCTTCAGCATTTCTGCCAATGCTTCGACGTTTCGCCTGAAGGCGTCATGGCGGAGGCGGAACGCATTATATTGTGTGAGCGGTCGTAATTCCTCGGGCAGATCGGAAGCTGCCGGGATGGGAGTGTCGTCCAGTAGGATCGGCACAAGTGTGAGTTTTTCCTCGATTTCGTGTTTGAGTTCGAGACGAACAAAGTCGCCTGGATCATCTAGTCTTCTGGCACCAGATTCTGTTGATGCCGTCAGCCATTGCGGACCTACGAGGGCTAGTAGGACGTTTGATTGTGCTAAGCCATTCTTGATTGTATCTGGAAAATTTGCTCCGGGCGCGATCGAGTTGACGTCCATAAACACTGTGACTTCTGGCTGGGCCATCGCGAAATAATCGGCAATGCGACCTGCAAATCCGGCAGAGTCTATGCGCCTATAGGAAATGAATATTCGACCAGACATACTTTTGCTTTTTGACCCAGGAGCAAATCCATCATTGAAGATGAATCGAGTTTAAGCGCGAGATGCAGGAACCGGCAATAGTTCCAGTAAAGCCCGAGAAAGCGGGCCTCTCAAGAAGTGGAAATTGTCCCCCATTGATCTGCAATCCTTGGACAAGTGGGATGACTACACCGAAGCCAAAGAAGCGATGTTCTCCTACACCGACACCGCGGATGCACCTTGGACCATCATTAAGTCGGATGACAAAAAACGCGCTCGGCTTGCCTTTATGAGGCACTTCCTCACTGCGCTCGACTATCCCGCAAAGGATAGGCATGTCATCGGCACGCCGGACCCATTGATTGTTGGCAAATCAGGCCACGTGATCGGTCGATCGGATCACATTTTGGGCAAGAGCTTGCATCCAGAACATCGCAACGCGATTTAATCACACGCTTTCTTGTGACTCCTGAATTTCGGCGTACTTCGCGGCGTTAGTCTGACACTGCCAATATCCCGGACTGATGCAGCAGTGCATTAGGTAGCCTCATCCGCCGCAACCGTGCGCTCATAAGACGGCATGCTCGTTAGGCGATTAAAGTAGGCGTCTGCGTTAGACGGCAAGTCTTCAGTGACAAGTCGTCGATACGCGCGAATAGTATATCCGTTGCTGATGTCAGCCGCACTGAATTCGTTGCCGAGCAAGAATGGTCGATCGACAAGGGCTTGATCGAGCGCGTTCAGTGACAACGTTGCTCTACGCTTCATTTCTGCGACGACGTCATCAAGTTCTGGTTTGAATTCGCGTCGATGATTGACGATTTCACCGAGCGGTCGGGCGAAGGTTGATTCAGCGAACCAGCACCACTGGAGATAATGCGCGTATGTGGGGTTGTCCTTGGCTGGTTGTAGTCGTCCTTCGCCATAGCGATCCAGCACGTATTGCATCATGGCGCAGCTCTCGAACATCTTCATATCGCCATCGGTCATGGCCGGTACTTTCCCAACCGGGTTCATTGCGCGCCATTCTGCTTTTGCGCGATACTCTGGCGAGAAATCAACCGGAACGATCTCGTAAGGGACACCGAGTTCTTCACAAACCCAAATTACGCGAAGTGCCCGCGTTCCCTTGGAGTGATAGATTTTCAGCATTGGCCCTGCTCCCTTATGTATTCCAAGTGTCTTGTTGGTCCGCGATTAAGTGCTTTCATCGCCTGCGACGCAAGTTGATTTGATCAACAAAACTGTCGCCTATCTGATCAGTGCAAGATCGAACTCTTAGACTTTCGACAAAGTGCGATCCCGGTCATATCCTCACATGTACTGCTCAACGTTTTGAGCAGGTCGACAAGGCAAAGTTGGGTAGTGAGATGAAAGCACTTATTACGGGCGGGAGCGGTTTTATTGGCTCCTGGATCGCCAAGGCGCTGATGGCACGTGGCTTTCAGATCAAGTCATTCGATATAAAAACAGATTTGAGTGTGCCGAAGGAAATTCTTGATAAGGACACCGACAAAGTCGAATGGGTTAGTGGTGATATAACTGATGCCGCCAGTCTCGCAGATGCTGCTCGCAACTGTGATCTGTTGGTTCATTTGGCGGCAATTTTAACGCCGGATTGTGCGAGAGACCCTGTGCGTGGTGCAGAGATCTGTTTGATTGGTTCGCTCAACGTGTTTGAGGCAGCCAAACAGCACGGGATCAAACGGATTCTCTATATGTCGAGTGCAGGTGTGTTTGGTCCTGAAGATGATGGCGTCTATCCGCGACCAACAACACTTTATGGAGCCTACAAACTTGCTGTTGAAGGCGCGGCGCGTGCCTATTGGAATGATCACGGAATCTCCAGCGTCGGTTTTCGCCCGCTGATCGTTTACGGCCCTGGTCGCGAAACTGGGCTTACGGCTGGCCCTTCAATCGCCTGCAAGGCAGCGGCCCAAGGCGATGACTACATCATTCCGTTTAGTGGGGATACAGACTTCATATACGTGTCTGATGTTGCAGAGGCTTATGCAGCGGCTTCGGTCAAGGAGCAACCCGGTGCNCACGTCTACAACATCGTCGGCGACCTGGGATCGGCGCAAGATTTTGCTGAAGAGATCATGCGTGCTGCGCCGGGTGCCAGCGTTCGAGCTGAAGGGCCTGGTTTGCCGATTGCTCCGCAAATTGATGCCGGTACGCTGAGGCAGGATTTTCCCGATATTCCAACAACAACGATCCGCGATGGTGTATCCGAGACGGTGGCTCATTATCGCAAAGGCCGGAACACGAGATAGGCTGAGCAACTGAGATCAGGTGTCTCTCGCAGATGGGTAGACCATAAGGTTTAGCCATGGCGATAAACGCTGGATTTTTTAGGCTGATCAGTGGCGGTGCAAATGCTGCTGACACGGTTGTTAAGAAAATGTAAACGTAACTGCTGACGCGACAGTCTCCAGGGATTAGCTTCCGTCGAGTGAGATGTTTTCTGCAAATGCATTTGAGAAATCGGACCGTATGCGCTGTTTGCATGGGCCNACTTGGGAGGGCATCTCACTAGACATGTTGTGCTCAATTGGAGTCTGAGCGACAAGCCGGAGCGAATGAATGTACGTGTATCAATCTCCTCGCAATGCTGAAATGGNACTCCTGAAGGTGCTGCAAGCGGGGCAAGGATTGAAAGTCATGGGGTGCCGCTTTCATCGTGGCCTGATCGGCGGCGTCGGTGTTTCGGTGCCAAATCGTGCCCTGGGGCTTTGGCAGTACAAAGCCGGTGGCTTTGAATTCATTCCTCACTCGGGTGAAGGCGTAGAAGCGCGTGTGCAGACAGTCAATGATGCTGTGGATTGTACGGTTTCAATTGCGACGTGGAGTTATCGTAACCGATCCTATCATTAAGTGTCCGTAGATCGCCTAAATGTTCCCAGAGGTCTTCTTTGACTTCTGTCTAGCGTTTGGNTTCATATTGTCTGTAAATGAGCTTGTCGACCGGCAAGCCCTCTTTCTTTCCGCATTGCAAAATCTTCTCACGAGTGCTGGCCGCAATGCTTCGCGAGCGGGTCAAAACAAAAATGTAATCTTTGTCCGGACCACTGACGACTGCCCAGTCATAGAGACCGCGCTCGTTTAGGGGCCCGATGCAGTGGCTCTGTTCGGCTCTGATGTAGTTTTCCCTGCTAACTCATGGCGCCGGCGAGGCATTGGCGGGGCGTAAGTCGCTCNCCGTCACGTTCAATNAGGCGGCGCAAACCGAGGTAGCTGGGCAGATATTTCGAAGCGACGCC
>NZGY01000074.1 GCA_002689605.1 Filomicrobium sp. | reverse complement strand
AGCAATCTTCGATCTTGATGCCATGGGTCCAGCCTGTTCCAATCCGAGTAGGCATCATGGCTGGAATGCTCACGTCGTGTAAGGCGGGTCAGACCGGACGCTTACCAACGAAGCGAGTCCCGTGCGGAACAGCTAGCAGCCAATAAGCGCTCTAAGGTTCAAGGATTCCCAGTCAAGAATTTATCCAAAGCGGACTAACAATAGGAGAGAACAATGACCCCGCTGATGACGATGTTAGTCGCAAACGCAGCAGCAGTTTTGAAAGCATCCACCATTGTCGCAGCATCGGCTGCTACCGTCGCTGTAAGTGTTGCGAAACGTCATCCAAACGACTTCGAAGCAGAAGTGGTCGCAAGCCACACACTTACGGATATTGGCCTCGAACCGGCCACCCTCACCTGGATCCGCTAGAGCCCGATCGTTTCAGATGGAAGCGCTTCGCGCATCCACCTGAAACGTGAATCGGTCTCCAAACTTATTGAGTAGAGCAAGATTCACGTTCAAGCCAACAAAGTGAGCAAGTCGAACGTTGATTCCATCCCGAACGATCGTGCTCTAGAGTACGAAACTCAGACTCGATGGGCTGAACGGCAGGTGCAGTCAGCCATCGAGGACTGATCAGAGACCGGCAACCTGATCGATCGCGCTTAGAATATCCGAACCCTCGGTCAAATATTGATCCTGCAAACTGAAATGGTTGTCACCTGGGCTGACTTTATACGTTACATCCATTCCGGCATCGCGAATATGCCGGGCGTAGTCCGCTGACAGACCAATCCATCCCTCCGGCTCGGCTCCACCCACGATCACATGCACAGGGCATCGCAATTTTGGCTGATGTGATGAATAGTTATGCCGTTCCGCAATTTCGGCTGTAATGCCGATCTCCTCATTCACTTTGAGATGCTGTGTTGGCGTTGGATCATATACGCCACTAATCAGTACCGCACCCTGCAGAAGTTGTCCTTCAAAGCCATGCGCTATCCAGTCCTCGGCAATAATGGCTGCCCCCAGATGCGCACCAGCAGAATGACCAGACACTGTCATGCGCGATGGGTCACCGCCATGCTCAGCGATATTTGTCACCACCCATCCAAAGGCATCGCGAACACTGGCTACCACAGTATCCAGTGTCACCACCGGGCACAGAGGATAATTGATGACGACTGTGAGCAATCCACGATTGGCGAGCGCCGAACCGATGAAGCCAAAGTTCTCTTTCTTCCGCGCTCGCCAATAGCCACCATGGATAAAGATATGCACGGGATATGAACCTGACCCATCGGCAGGTTTGTAAATATCCATATCCATCAAAGGCGCATCGCCATAAGCGATATCAGCAAGCCTGTTCGGTGATGCGAGTCCGGCTGCATTTACATCGGCGCGTGCCTTATCATACGCCTCGCTATCGACTCCGGTGGCCCGTGGGTTGTACTGACCTTCCAGCTGGTCCGGCGCAAAGTCCGTCCATTTCTTGGTTGGCGTATTCAGTGACATGACAGACCTCCGAGGCTAACCTTGTGCTGTTGGCCGCTGCGACCCGAGAGAGGGCGACCCCGGCCAATTCTCTTGTCCTATTTAGCCGCGACCGACAAATGGCATCTTCGTTGCCATCACCGTCATAAACAGCACGTTGGCATCAAGTGGCAGGCTGGCCATATGCACGACGGCATCCGCAGTATGACTGACATCCATCACAGCCTCAGCCATGACCTCACCATGAGCCTGTGGGACGCCATTCTTCATGCGGCCACCCATATCAGTATCTGCATTGCCAATATCCAACTGACCACACGCAATATTGTACTTACGGCAGTCAAGAGAAATGGACTTCGTCAAGCCGGTGATCGCATGCTTGGTCGAGGTGTAAGCAACAGAATTGGGGCGTGGCGCATAGGCAGATATCGATCCATTGTTGATGATCCGGCCACCCATCGGGTCCTGCGCCTTCATTATCTTGATAGCTTCTTGTGCGCAGATGAAGGAACCCGTGAGGTTGACGTCCACAACCTGCTTCCACGTCTCAACCGGCAAGTCTTCGAGATCCACGGGCGGCGCACCCATCCCGGCATTATTGAAAAGCACATCGAGGCGCCCAAAAGTTTCCTTTGTCTTTGCAAAAGCGGCCCGAACAGAGTCAACATCTCCAACGTCTGTTGGCACAGCCAGCATTTTCCCGCCATCGCCGGACGCCATTGCCGCTGTTTCTTCCAGCTGAGCGGCGCGCCGGCCTGCAAGCGCCACATGAAAACCTGCGTTCTGCAGCGCTATAGCAGCTGCCCGACCAATTCCGCTGCCCGCACCGGTTACGAATGCCAACTTGTCTGCCATATCATCCTCCTCATCATTCATTCTTGGGAATTAATTGGGTCCAACCCGATCCGCTGCACTTTACATAGTCTTGCAAAATTTCCGAATGCGCAGCGGTGCCGCAAACCGATTAATCCGCATTTGAGCAAAAACTGCCCTGATGCCGTAACACCACCTTGCCTGACAATTCCGTTAAACCTGCCGCATTTCCAACCAACTCATGCTACAATGCAGCAAATTATGAGGCCGAGCCACAGGCTTCCGGCTCCAGACATGGAAAGAGAACAACTGAGATGTTCAAGAAATCCGCAAGCTTAGCTATAGCTGCCACAATCACCCTGACTTTTACTGCGACAGTGTCAGAAGCCGGACGCTACAAGCGCAGCTACAATGAAGGCAGCTATGTCGTTACCGAAAGCGACTTTGGCAATGGCCGCGTTTCCGGTCGGGTAAGGCACACACGTGTTGGTCGCCAAGTCCAATTGCCTGGAGGAAACTGGGTATACTGTGCTCGATCTTGCGCAGAGACCCTTCGTGTTGAAACAGTCGATTTCTGGCAAAGCGAAAAAGGTGCCGGCGTAGGCAATGAGTCAACGCACGATGGCGGTGTATTCGGCAAACTCCGGCTAAACTTCGGCCACAGACGCTGATCAGTTCTTACTTGGCCAATGGGTCTACGACCATTTACTCAAACACATAGGCGTCCATCGACGCCTGTGCGGCACGGCGACGTTCGTGCCAAGTCGCAGCTCCCCCGTAGTAGGCAAGGCTGCCCGGTTCAGCTCCGCCTTCTCCATTGTAGTATGAAATACAATCGCGGAACGGTTGTGTCCGGATATCAGCCTTCCGGCAGTGCTGCGCATATTCCTCTTCTGGCTCAGGATGCACATCAACACGGTCAACGCCACGCTCTCGCATTTGCTCCAGTAACCAGACAATGTACGCAGCATGGGCGTCAATAACGCGTGTGAAATTAAACTGACCGCCACCGCCTTGCGGCCCGGACATAATCAGCAAGTTTGGAAAGCCTTGACTGTGAATTCCCAGGAACGTCTTGGTGCCTTCCGTGCGCCATTTCTCCTGTAGTGTACGACCACCCTTGCCTTTAATCATGTTGAACGTCGACGTGGCCATCCACTGAAACCCAGTCGCATAGATCAACACGTCGAGCGGATACTCTTGGCCCTCATGCACGACGCCGCGCTCGTTGATCTTCTGCACACCGAGCGGTGCGGTATCGACCAATGTCACATGCGGAAGATTGAACACCGGCAGAAACTCGTCATGGAATGTAGGCCGTTTACAGCCGTATGGATAGTAGGGTTTCAGCGCTGCCGCCGCCTTCGGATCATTCACCACTGCATCTACACGGGCGCGGATTTGCTCCATGATGCGGAAGTTCGTATTGAGCTGCGCATTCATCAACTCTTCTGGAGACAGTTCCCGTTCGTGCTGTTTGCGTTCTTTAAAGTCAGATGTCTTGCCTGACAAAAAATCATCATTGCCCTTGAGAGCGGTACGACCTGACGAAATCGTTGCCAGGCGCTCACGTCGCGCCACCGCCCAACCGGGCGTCCGCGACCACTCCTCGATCTCTTGCTGTGTTGTTGCGCGTTGGTCGCGCACATCAATCGACGAAGGCGTACGCTGAAACACATAAAGCTCGCCCACCACTTTTGCGAGCTCCGGAATGACCTGAACGGCTGTTGCTCCGGTCCCGATTATGCCAACACGCTTACCTGCCAGATCGATATTGTAGTCCCAGCGCGACGTATGAAAACTATCGCCAGAGAAAGTCTCCATGCCATCTATGCGGGCTAAACGAGGCGTCGTCAGAATGCCGTTTGCAAGAACAACAAACTTGGCTTTCATGGCATCGCCGCGATCAGTATACACCGTCCAGCGGCCAGCCTTATCATCCCACTCAGTTCGCTCAACCGTTGTGTGAAACAGACAATGATCATAGAAGCCAAACTTCTCTGCCATTGACTGACAGTATTCAAGGATCTCGAACCCCGAAGAAAACTTCATAGTCGGAATGTAATCCATCTCCTCCAACAGGGGCAGATAGCTATAGGATTCGACATCACAAGCAATGCCGGGATAACGATTCCAGTACCAGGTGCCGCCAACATCGCCGCCCTTTTCGCAGAACCGCACATCTGTAAATCCAGCCGCCTGCAACTTGTGCCAGATCAACAGACCACCAAAACCGGCACCAACAACCAGCACCTCACACATATCATCAAGTGCATCTCGCTCGATCGGCGGTTCGGAATAGACATCCTCAAGGTACCGTGAAAACTCGCCTTCCATGGTCATGTAATCGGCAGCGCCGCGGCGTGCTTCCTTGAACTCACGATATGTCGCTTGTTCTTCCGCGTTGAAGACCGCACCAGCAGGAGGCTCCGGCAGCGTCTTCATATCGACATCTTCGAGGATGGCATAACCCCGACCGGCAATACGATCGCTGGCTTTCGCTGCGCGCGTATTAAAAACCTTCAGACCGCTCTCAGGATCGATGGATATTGCTGGCATCATCTTGTTACCGTCACTAACTGACCGGACAGCAAAACCACCCGATCAGAACCTGAATTCCAATAACCTCAGTTTGCCATACGCCGCTAAGACAAGGCAGACCTATAAGAACACGAGCGTGATAATGATTTAAAGGCCAGCAAATAGTACAGTTAATCGACACCCCGTCCGAGTGACGCCTTCTGTCTTGTCCACCCCTTCCCGGCAGCTTCACACGATCGTCATCGCAATACTGGCCCGAGTGTTACAGGTGAAACAACCAAGACGGGTCACCCCTGTTGGTCATCTCACCCAGCAACAAACAACACCAATAATAAGGATTACAACAATGGTGATGTGCCTCCTCAAATCATGGACTGCTAACCCTGAGACCTACAGCCCAGTCGCCGAAGCAATCGCCGCGAGTGCACCCCCATCTCTCGACGCCATAAAAACAAAACAACAAGGTGCTTGGGCTTCAGGCAACTATGCCATTGTCGGTACGACCTTGCAGATCGTTGGCGAACAACTCTGCGAAACAATCGATCTCAAATCCGGCAGCAAGGTTCTCGATGTTGCCGCAGGCAATGGAACCGCAACACTCGCAGCTGCGCGCCGCTTCTGTGATGTCACGTCGACGGACTACGTCGACACACTGCTTGAGAGAGGTGCCGCCCGGGCAGACGCAGAAGGCCTATCCGTTGAGTTTCAAACCGCCGATGCAGAGAACCTTCCTTTTTCCGACAATACTTACGATGTCGTGATGTCAACATTCGGCGTTATGTTCACCCCAGACCAACCCAAAGCCGCGGCTGAACTTATGCGTGTCATCAAGCCCGGCGGTAAAATCGCACTCACCAACTGGACACCCGAAAGCTTCATCGGGCAACTCTTCAAGACCATCGTAAAATACATTCCCCCAGCACCTGGCGTGAATTCTCCCGCTCTCTGGGGCACGGACGCACGGCTGAAAGAATTCTTTGATGACGAGTCATCGGACATCACGCTGCATGAGCGCAGCTTCAACTTCCGTTACCAATCGCCCGCTCATTTCATGCACATTTTCCGCACGTATTACGGGCCAACCCACAAAGCATTCCTAGCCTTGGACGAAGAGGGTCAAGCCGGATTAGATGCGGACATTCGTGCACTCATCGACCAGTTCAACGTCGCAACAGACGGGACAATGGTCGTGCCTAGCGCTTATGTCGATGCAGTGATTACCAAGGCTTAGGACACGTACGCGGAAAACATCCAAGACCATCATCGGCCCACACAGAAAACTCAATGCAATCCCACGACTTTTCGCTGGGAAAGCATTGAGTTCAACGAATTCACCTATCGGTTCTTCGAGACCACTTAGAAGCCTCCTGCCTCAAGCCCCGCGGCGATGGCCTGGCCCAGCTCTTCGCATTGTAATGCGAACTCTGATGAATAATCGCCTTTCATAATAATAGGCGCTTGCACTTCCTTCCACCTCAGCCCGGTAATGATGGTCTCAATACTGCGCCGTGTACCCGTAACATCGTGACCAGCACGGATATAAAGCGCATAGGGCAACCCCTGCTTTTCTTCCAGGACTGGATAACACGTCCTATAAAAAAATCCTTCAGGGCCCCTGACATGTAAACAAGGTTCTCAGTCGTCCCAAGTATGACCGCATTTGCTGCTCGCACAACTTCAGGTCCGGCCTCGAAAAGCGTCAGCGATACAACCTCCACCCCATCGATCTCATCATGTGAAGCACCACGCACGACAGCGTCACGCAAGGCGCGCGTGTTATCAGATGGGATATGAGCAACGATAAAGAGGCGCTTCATCTAGATGTCCGGTCAGGCCAATTAATACCTGACCAAACTAGAGCCTACATTAGGGGAATGGAATAGACAGTCCGCTTTTCGATGCCGACATGTGATTAATGTTTGCCTTCCTCCGCTAGACCTGCACTGCGTCTGCCCATCAGCGGTGCAAAAAACAGCACAAGAAAAGACGTATTGAGAATTGCGTTCAACGAAGAGCCGGCAAGAATAGACGCCAGACTGTCGATCACGAACCAAGCTCCCACGCTTGTCATGATCATGCTACTCGCGAGCTGCGGATCGCGGCCATAAAGCTGGACTGCCACCAGCCAGAGTAGCAATCCCCATCCCACCATCACGCCACCGGAAACGGCACTTAAGAGATGAAATTCTTCGGTTGCAATCGTTTGTGCGCCGTCGACCGGCCGCTTGATCATATCAACCAGGAATGCGAGTAGCCCAGCAGTTGGTGGATTAGCCCCAAGTGCGGTCACAAGTCCAAATACAATGACAAGTGCAGAGCCGATCTTGAGCCAGACAATCGTCGTTTGTTGCTGCATGGTTGCATCTCCTTCAATTGATCGATGCAACACACCTACGGCCAGCCACTGCACGACCACAATTACCTCTGAGGTAAGTGGCAGAAATCGAGCTGTGCTCTACGATGACTTACGAAGTTGGCTGTCATCATCAGTCCAACCTTGGAACAACCCGGAGTTCACATATGACAGCTGCATTTGGCACGCACCTGAAAGATTGGCGGGGTCGGCGCCGTCTTAGCCAACTCGATCTCGCGCTGTCGGCAAATGTTTCAGCACGTCATGTCGCTTTTCTTGAAACGGGGCGCTCGAAACCAAGCCGTGAGATGGTCATCTAGCTCTCCGAAGCGCTTTCGATCCCTCGATCTGATCGCAACGCCATGCTTCAAGCGGCAGGATTCGCGCAATCATATCGGCGACGCGACCTCGATCATGAGCAGATGGTTCATGTCCGCGATGAGGTAACCTGGACTCTGCAACGACACGACCCGTACCCCGCATTGGCCGTTGATCGTCATTGGACACTGGTCATGGCAAACAAGTCCGCCACAATGTTATTGGCCAGTGCAAACATTCATGTTGGTGACAGCATGCTGGAGGCAGCTATCAACTCAGATGAGTTAGGCGACAGCATCGTTAATTGGCCCGACGTCGCGCGCCATATCCACACGCGCCTTCGTACAGAGAGTGCCTATCTCGGTGGTGATCCCATTCTGGATGCTGCAGCTGAAAAACTCGCCATCGAAATCCAACCTTTGCGCGACACAGATCTGTTGCCAGCAATTGTTCCAACGACATATCGCGCCGGCAACCTCGAACTTTCGCTATTCTCGACGATCTCGCAGTTTGGCACGGCAGAAGACATCGCGCTCGCTGACCTTAAGATCGAACTTATGTTCCCCGCCGACGACGCAACCCGAGAGATGCTGCTGGCGCAAGCTGCTTAGCAATACGGATACATTCTCTACACAACAGCGTGAGCTCTGACTGGCTGAATACTTTTGTATTGAGGGTAGGTCCAGAGCAAGATCGTTCCGGATGGACCCACCGTTCGACTTGCTCACTTTATTGGCCGGAACGTGACTATTACTCTACTCAATGAGTTTAGAGTCCGATTCACATTTCAGATGGATGCTCCAAGCGCGTCCATCTGAGACGATCGGGCTCTAACGACGCCCTTCAAGAACCTGAACGAAATAATCAGGCGATCCAATCTGTCCGCCTTTGGACGCCGCCTGCAGCCCGTCGAACCTTGGATCATCGGATGATGCCAGACACATCGGTGCAGCCGGTGCAATCGGCATCAGGAGTTCAAGCGAATGAATATCCAACTGGCGCAGCGCATAACTGCAGGTATCACCACCAGCGACACAGACTCGGCCGATACCGGTTTCTTCCAACAGGGCTCGCAAAATCAGCCCCTGCTGAGTAGCGATCACCCTGCCGGTATCGCTTTGATCCATTCCAATCGATTTGACCCGATCCACTGTCTTTGAGATCACAGGGTCATCCGGGCCGAGTGTTGCGTAAAGCAACGGGTGACGGCCGGCCTTGACATGTTCAAGCGCTTCCTTGATGGCGCGCTTGCGCTCATCCTCTGCCGTCGATGGATCAACAAGCAGATCCGTATTCAATGCCACGCCACCGAACCCATTGGCGATAGAGTATTTGATCTGCTCAGCCGTGTTTGCTGCGGCGCTACCGGAAATAACGATCATTCGCTCAGCAGCACCAATCGAGCCAAACTCCGGTGGCGGATCCACCAACCCGGCCGATTGCCAATAGCGTCCCATCGCGTATTCGAAGCCAGATGACCCAACCGCAAACACGGTGCCTTGATCCGACTTCTCATGCAGAATCCGCCCAATATCCATCAGATGCTTATCATTCAGCGTATCAAAAAGAACGATGTCAGCTCCATCTGCAAGGCACTGATCGTAACGCGCCGAAATCTCTTCGTAAGATGCTTCAAGATGCACAAGGTCAATCAGCGACACCTTCTTGTCCGACATCTTGGAGAAGTGGACCCGGATGTCTCCTTCATCCATCGGCGTAATCGGATGCCGGCTCATGACCGGGTGGCGATCGAGGCGAAAACGCTCATCGCCGTAAACAGNAAAGTGATTGCCGAACGCAATATAGCGACCAAGCAAAGGGATACCTTGCACGATCGAACTGCTCTTTGGCTTGATGATATCNACAGCGATATCAGCTGCCCGGCCGATGCTCCCAATCTCAGGTGAAGAGTCGAACGTCGCACAAACCTTGTAGTGGATCAGTCGCGGATCGAGGCCGTTCAACAGTTTNAACTGATCCGGCAACTCCTGGTCCATCTGACTGGGTGTCATTGTGCGGCTGGTGCCAGAGATGCCAACCGCATGCAGATCCTTCAAACGTTCCTGCAACCGCTCTTCGGTTGGATGACCAAGAAAGAGAGCCGTCTTGACGCCATTGATTGTCAGCGCCTCCATCGCATCAGCGGAGCCGGTGAAATCATCACCATAGAATGCCATCAACAGNGGATTCATATTCGCCTCAATCACGTTCGATTACTTCCANCTCCGCCCCAGCGCATCGTCCATGGCTTTAAGCTGCTCATCGGTAAGNACTGCACCCTTTAGGCCGGTCGCGACGGCAATCTGACAGCACTGCTCAATCTCTTCAACGACGCCCATAGCAACTGACATGTTGGGAGCCGCAACAATGACGCCGTGCTGCCGCAGCAGGATNGCATGATAATCNGGTGCAAGAGCGGCCACAGCCTCGTGCANCGAATGCGCGCCCGAAGGATNATACTTNATCATCGGCACGCGCCCAGCGCGGACATAGAAAGCTGCTGTATAAGGTGGAACGGCGCTATCCAGTTCTCCACTCAACAATGTCGAAAGCGCAATCGCGTAGGTCGGGTGAACATGGATGACNGCCTGGGCATTGCTCCGGGCNTTATACATCGCAAGGTGCATGTCCATCTCTTTAGATGGTACNTTCCCCTCGAGTACCTTCCCNTGCAGATCCACCGTNACAACCTTGTCCGGCGTCAACTTNCCAAGCTCTGCGCCTGTCTCCGTTATGCGAACCACATCGCCATCGCGGACGCTGGTGTTTCCGCCCGAGGCGTGGATNAGCTTACGATCATATAGCTCTTTGCTGGCCGCGATTAGCTCATCGATTTTCGCTGTTCCACTCATGCTCATAAACCTTGTTGAATTGTCTTAGCTTGAAAAGAGCGATCCGGCGTTCGGATCAATACGCCGTGACACCACCATCAACTGGCAGCGCGACGCCATTGATAAATGAACCTTCCTGCGACGCAAGATACAACGCGGCCTCCGCTATATCCTGCAGGCTTGCCATCCGGCCCAACGGCACTTCTNCAAGCCGCTCTTTCATCCGTTCGGGATCCTTCAGCATTTCACGCACCAGGGGTGTATCGGCTGTGCTCGGATTGATCGAGTTGCAGCGGATGTTGAACTTACCATACCGCGAAGCAATCGCCTTGGTCAGAAGCGCAACCGCTCCTTTAGTAGTTGTATAAGCTTCAGNCGTAAACATGTGTCCGATCAGACCGCACACCGACGACATATTGATAATCGAACCACCGCCGATCCGCTTCATTACTGGCAGCGCGTACTTAATGCCNAGGAACGGACCTTTGACGTTGACGTTGTACATCTGGTCAAGNTCGTCCGCGCTCATGTCCTCGATCACCTTGCGCACATTGATGCCCGCGTTGTTGACGAGAATATCCAATCCGCCTTCGGTGTCGTCGATCGTCTGAACCGCACTCTGCCAGTCACTTTCCGAAGCGACATTGAGCGACAGGAATTTGGCCGTCACGCCAGNCTGCTGCAACTTCTCCGNAGCGNCGTGACCAGTTTCTTCGTTGACNTCCGCGATATAAACGATCGCGCCTTCGCGCCCAAACGTCTCCGCAATCGCAAAGCCAATGCCCTGGGCACCGCCGGTTACCAATGATCTTTTCTTAGCTAGTCTCATAAGTGATTACCGTACGAAAGAGATGAAAAGAGTTCCTNGCAGGCGTNCGCCACTCNAATGCGAAATCAAAGAAGCAAACGTGCAAGACTGTCGGCAGGCTNCAACAAACTATCGACAATCACGATGAACCCGGCAGCGGTCCGAAAACCGGTCGATGTTTGGTATAGCCGCCATCAGTCGTCAGCACTTCACCTGCGCACCAACACTCGTTGGCCCAGAAATACATCGTCGCCGCCGANATGTGCTTTGGTTCAGTGAGACCACCCATCGGCGTCGCATCTTCAACGGCCTTAAGGCGCCCGGCGCTCACCGGATGCTGTTCCGCCATTGGTCCACGCAGCGGCGATGGCGCAATACCATTCAGAACGAGACCGTACTGGTCAACGTAATGGCGCGATTGCAATGTCACGAGATTGAGCAGTCCACCTTTGGACTCTTCGTAGGCGCTNCTGGAGCGTCCCTCGGCTCCAACCGTCGCTGAAGTCGATAGCAGAATAACACCGCGAGCATTGCGCAGGTTCCCGCTATTCACGCCCTGTTTGATGACGTTGTGTGCCCCCCACAAGTTTACCTCATAGGCTTTCATGATGGCGTCTTTCGTGAGCTGCTCCGGCGGCGTCAGCGGGCTCGGCGCGATCCCGGCTGTATGCATCAGGTAATCGAACTTACCATGCCGCTCCAGCAAGCCTTTAACCTGTTCCTCGCTTGTGACATCAACAGTTTCTGCGATCACTTCCGCACTGCCATCGTGCTGTGCCTTGATTGATGCTGCGAAGTCGGGAAGCTGCGTTTCCTTGGTTCCAACCATTATGGTATCGCCATGATCAGCAATCACCAGCTTCTTTACATCCAGCCAACTCAGCACGTTTGAAGCCATATGCTGCCCCATCAAACCAACGCCCATGATGAGCACGGTCGCTTGCGGCTGATACGTAAAAGGGACAGGGTTCATAAGGCACTCCGGCAGGAAAGTGTTGGCAGTTCTGGGAAGAAAACGAGCTAAGGATCAGTACAGGCGTCATCCATACCCGTGTTGCCTTTGTTGTACAAATCATCCGCAACAAGATCAGCGACGTGAACAATCGACGACAGTTCAAGTATTGGTGCGATGGTAGGCTTCCCCATGCTCCCTCTTAACGTCTCTACTTAACGTAGCTATGCAGCGCATAACGATGAAGCACGCGGAGACAGCTTATGATCTCTCTTAAAGACATCGACGCCCTGACCTTCGACGTCTACGGCACGATCCTGAACTGGGAACCGGAGATCGCACAATTTCTTGCCGATTGGTCAGCAGCAGCCGGCAGCGAAATCGATCGGGACGAGCTACTATCAGCCTATGAACGGGTTCGGCAGCCATTGCAGGAGCATCGCCCCACTTGGCTCTATCCAGAAGTGTTGAGCCGGACGCTTCAGCAGCTTGGAAACGAATTCAGTTTACCAACGCCATCGGACAAGCTCGAAGAGTTCGCCGGCATCGCAGCAACGCACAAGCCATTCCCGGATAGCAAAGATGCCCTCAATGAGTTTCACACCATGGGACTCAAACTCGCGGCACTCAGCAACATCGATGACGCCTCATTCGAGAAAGTCACAGCGGCTGCCGACATCAATTTTGACGTCGTCGTCACAGCCCAGCGCGTTGGGGCATACAAACCAGACCATGCTCACTTCTGGGCGGCACTATCAGATCTGCAAGCACTCGGCATTCCAAAACAGCGCGTGCTCCACGTTGCTCAGAGCAGACGCGCCGATATCACTGTGGCCAACGCCATCGACCTGAAGTGTGTCTGGGTCAACCGACCAGGTCATATCTTCGGCCGGACTGGCCACGGCGCTGAAGCATCTATTCCCGATTTCGAAGTGGACAGTCTTGCGTCACTTGTTGTCATGCTCAAAGCCAACTAGGCCCAACAGGCCTGCAGCTTGAGCTCATCAGCGTTCCACGAATTTCAATGCGCCTCTCATTCGGCTGTCCATTCAATCTAGTGCTGAAACGCCGGCCACTCCAAGACATGCAGGGCCAAGGTCTGGTAACCTGCCGCGTTGGGATGAGTGCCATCACCGCGGGCGGCTCCCTGCGTCCAAACCTGACAGCCTGACATCTCGTCGAAGACAGTCAGATACGGCACGCCCAAAGCCCGACATACTGTTCCCAATTCTTGATCAAGCTCTGCAATCCTCGTGTCAGCAGCGACATCATCTCGTATCGGCAATGGTCCGATCATCATAACTGACGTCATCTTCACCGCTGCTATCAGAACGGATTCTGTATTGGAGATGACGTCCGCAATCGGAATGTGCGGCCTCCCGTGACCATCGTCGGTACAGTCATTTGCCCCAAACGAAAAACATAGCTTGAGCGGGACATCTAACTTTAGTCGCGCATTCACTTCTCGCTCCCATCGCGCTCTGATATCTCCGCTGGTATCTCTGCGAACACCAAGGTTATAGCCGCTCCTATCGACAGAGCGACTATGAACCGTGGACATTACACGCCCGACCCAGCCAAGCGCTTGCTCATCACCCACACCGGCGACGAAACTGTCACCAATGAAGCAGAGCTGCATCGCCCTCATGGCCATACCGGATTGCCATCCAACCCCGTCGTTTCCGGAAGACCGCAAATCAGATTCGCATTCTGTATTGCCTGCCCGATAGCTCCTTTACCGAGATTGTCTTGCGCGCCGCAGACGTGGTTGATCTTTGCAAAGACCCTAGCAGCTCCGGTGCCGCCCGTCCGCCATTCGTCCTCAACAACAGGCGCACTTGGCAGCACCTGAGGATTATCGTCGGCGATTATGGCCGGGCACCATAAATCAAATTCAACGGGACCTTTCCCGCATGCATCACGTACACTAAGGTAAAGTTTGCCAGTCAAACTCCAAGCACGGATAACTCTCCAGATGAAAACGTTCCAGCTCGCCGATTACGATATGGCCTATCTCGACATCGGCTCTGGTGTCCCCCACCGTCTGCATACATGGCTCACTCAATGATTTTCGCGCCTGGATGCCGGTATTAAAACCGTTGTCGGCCGGCCGTCGTCTCATAGCTCCCAGTCTCCGCCATTTCTATCCCGAACATTGGGATGGCAAAGACGGCAAGTTCACGATCGCTCAACATGTCGACGACATGATCACATTCATTGCCGGCTTGGAATTGGGGCCAGTTATTTGATCGGCCATTCCCGTGGCGGGCACATCGCGTTTAGGCTCGCACTGAAGCGGCCTGATCTCATCCGAAAGCTGGTCCTTGCAGAACCAGGCGGCGCGGCTGATCCATCTTTGCTCGCAGCGATCGACGGCGAAACCATAGCACCTGCCGGATCTCGTGCTCATGTAAAGGAAGCTTCCGACAAAATAGCTGCCAATGATCTCGAAGGCGGGCCCCGCGCATTCATCGATGGAATTAATGGCCCAGGCTCATGGGATAAGCTGGCGGCGGCCGACCGCCAGATGCGTCAAGATAATGCCTACACGCTATTGGCCCAAGTGAATGAAGGCAGGCAACCATTCACCAAGCAAGAAGCGGAAGCGCTGGCGTTGCCAACCTTGTTTGTCATCGGAGGCAATACGCCTGGTATGTTACCAAAAATCTCGAAAGCCTTGGCAGCACACGTGCCTGGCGCAGAGACGGCAATCATTCCAGAAGCAGGACACAGCATGTTCCGCCAGCAGCCAGCTGCCTTTTGTGATGCTGTCTTGAAGTTCCTCAACAGCTGAGCATCGTGAATCCGTGGCGGCCATTATGGCAAAACAACAGAAGTCAGTGTCGACCTGATTTCACAAGAGCGCCAGTATGCTCTCATCAATGTCAGGTCCATATCCGGCACTGAGGACGCCAAGTACTGATCTCGGGGTCAGCACGTCTACAATATCATGAGGTGCGAAGGAGGCTTCAGCCGCATACCCCCGCGTTGACCAAAGAAAGCTCCGCTTACCAAGAATCAGATAGCTGCCAGTGCGGGCCTGAAACATACTACCGTCAGGCAGATCCTGATGCTGCGAAGAGTAAGTTTGCTTTCGACCAACCTAACTCAGGCGCTCCCGATGTAAGATGAGATCAATCTGAGCCCAATCCTTCGAGTGACCCTCATCTTTCACCGACCAACACTCTAAAAAGCGCTTTGCCTCTTTGGATTGCTGAACGTCGCAAGGTCTATGTCCGGCAGCAAGGGCCGTCACTTCGTCAAGAAAGATCAGTGCCGATCCTCTAGCAAATCGTTCAGTTTTACCAGCCTCAGTCTCGTTTGTGCTCTGCGTTCCATCTTGCTGACTGTAGGTCCAGTTTTCCGTAACCCACCGCTGCGCGCGCGGTGAACCATTGCCTCTATGCAATGGGCCACCTCTCCCGCCAACCCAGACCGAAGACATGCCAGAATGCACAATGCTGCCATCGGGCGCCACACATCTGGGGATATCGCTGTGGCCAAGCTCCGGCTGCCCGGCTGCCGGTTTTGTGCCTTTGTGATCCAACTGAGAACGAGGTCCAACCTGTGAAGAAAGCGTCAGGACAACGACGTTGCCCGAGTCACTAAGCTGAATACAGTAACACTATAACATTACGTAAAGGCAAGATTGTCATTTGGAGATCCTCATGTCTGCAGCAAGCGATGAAGCAACAGTGGATAAGCGCCTGCCTGTCTCGGTGCTATCTGGCTTTCTT
Source organism: Filomicrobium sp. (assembly GCA_002689605.1). Lineage (GTDB taxonomy): Bacteria > Pseudomonadota > Alphaproteobacteria > Rhizobiales > Hyphomicrobiaceae > Tectiglobus. The sequence continues at coordinate 14,827 of NZGY01000074.1, read as the reverse complement.
GGAGCCGGCAAAACGACTTTATTAAACCACGTCCTCTCAAACAGAGAGGGTAAGAAAGTTGCGGTGATTGTCAACGACATGAGTGAGGTCAACATCGATGCCGACCTCGTACGCGATGGTGGTGCGAACCTCTCACGCACCGACGAAACACTCGTGGAGATGTCAAATGGCTGCATTTGCTGCACCCTTGTCACCGCCGCGGCAATTGCATCTCGTGATGCGAGCCCGCACTGCAGTGTCTTGGTCGTCGTTCCAAATTGTGCCTTGTTGCCGGCTGCCATGCTGGTCGCGATACTCATGGCGTTGATGATGCCAGCGCGATTCAATCCCATTATACGAGCGCAGGCACCTGCCGTTCCGATGCAAGCGATTGTGCCCGTGCCGTGCCAGCCCGCGAGATAGTGGGAACGATTGACACCGCGCGCAATGGCGGCCTGCAACTCCAGGCCAATAATATAGGCGTCAATTACGGCGGAACCGTTGGCCTCGTACTCCTGCGCCAAAGCCAGCAGAGCCGGAACGGACACAGCCGACGCGTGCGTCAGCGCCGGATAATAGTTGTCGTCGAGTTCCAGGAGATGAGCCGCAGAGGCATTGATACAGGCCGCGATCGATGGCTCTGATGTCTGGTCGTTTCCAACGTTCTTCGCGCGCCCCTCGGAAGAACGATAGAGACCGGCTACAACCTCCTGCACAACTTTCTCTCGGCCACCGGCAATCATGCTGCCGACTGTATCAGCAATGGCATGGCAGGCCCGCTCGATCGCAGTGTCGGACCAGTTATTCGGTTGCGCGCTTGTCCAGTCTGCGAATGATTCAAGTACGGTCATCTTATCTCCGGCTCAGCGTAAGCGCCAGCGTAAGCGTCACTCGCACAAACCGCCATACTGCAAACAGTCGTTAGATCACGAGGCATCAGCGTTTGACGCCACTTGCACCCGCATCGCGCTGCCCCTTGTCACCTAAGTCCCAAAACATACCCGTCATGATCTTCAGCCCTTCAAGTGCAACCGTCTCAAGCAGATGTTCGTTCGGTGCATGCTGGCGACAGCCGGCATAGGAGTGCGGCAGCCAGATTGTTGCCAAGCCAAGATCGTCTGCAAAAATGTGGTTGGGAATGGTCCCGCCTAGATTGGGGACAATGTGCGGCCGCGTACCGGTCGTCTCTTCAACCGACGCAATGGCCCACCTGGCCCAGTCATTACTCGCGTCCAACCGTGTCGCATTTGTATAGGTCAGGCGGTCAAGCTCTACCTTGACCATATCGAAACCTTCTGCAGCCAGGTGTCGCCGCAGTGCTGGAAGAATGTCTTCGCTGTCCGTTCCCTTGATGAAACGCAACTGGCAGCAGGCACGCGCCTTCGGCTGAATGGCGTTGACCGGTCGGGCCGGATCGCCGAGCTCCAATGCCAGGACGGCGAAGCTGTTCCAGCCGAGCAAGCGTTCACCTGGTGACAGCGCTTCCTCACCCCAGTTCGCGTCAATGGCATTGGGGTCGAGAACTTCTGGCCCGGTACAAGCCTGAATGAGTTCTCGGATGCTCTCGGATGGTGGCGTCGGTCGCCACTCGGGTACCTTGATCTGGCCACGTCGGTCCGTGATTGTTGCGAGTGCATGCACTAGTAGCTGTGCGGGATCGGCGAGCAGCCCACCCCAGTTGCCCGAATGGCGCGCTCCATCGCGTGCCTCAATGGTTAGATTAAATCGAATGCTGCCCCGTGACCCGAGAACAACCGCAGCTTGATCCTGAACAAGGCGCGGCCCGTCGGATGCGATGAGGACATCACCTCTAAGGCGGTCACTGTAAGACCTACAAAAATCCTGGAGACCCGGCGAGCCGATCTCCTCGCTCATCTCGATCAGAACGCGACAATTAAAGCCAAGGCGACCACGCTGCGCAATCACTGTTCTGAGGGCCTCAATCGCAATCAGGTGTTGCCCTTTATTGTCGGCCGTTCCACGTCCATAGATCCGGCCATCTTTGACCGTCACCTGCCAAGGAGACAGGCCGTCATTCCAGTTGGTTTCTTGACCGACGACAACATCTCCATGGCCATAGATAAGCACGGTCGGAAGCCGCTCATCTTCGATCCGTTCGCCAATCAGCAAAGGACCGGCAGTCGCTACCGGATTGTCAAAAATTTCACTTTGAAAGCCTAGTGCGTAAAGTTTCTGCGCGATGTGAGAGTCCAGGTAGTGATAAAGTGAGCCACGCGCTTCCATGCGTTGGCTCTCAGTCTCGACTGCTACGAGACTGGCGAGATCTTCAATAAAACCGCCGCTTTCAAAATATGCTTGTATTTGTCCAATCGCTGATTGGCGCGAACCATTATCATTCATAGCCACTTTCACCCCTCAGCACGCGCCTTCTCCTCCAAGTCATTCAGGTGGCAGGCCGATGCGTGGCGTTCGGCAAGTTTGGTTAAGGCTGGTGAGACCGCCTGACATTTGTCCCTAGCAAACTCACAGCGTGGATGGAAGGCGCAGCCAGATGGCGGGTCGATTGGGTTTGGATATGCTGTCCCGAGATGAACTTCCGGCACATCTTCGTCTGGATCAGGTGTCAAGACCGAGCCGAGAAGGGCGCGCGTATAAGGATGCTTGGGAGCGGAGAACAGCGTCTTGGTATCGGCAATCTCAACAGCTCTCCCAAGGTACATGACGACAACACGCGTGGCGATGTGTTCCACCACCGACATGTCGTGCGTAATCAATAAGTAGGTCAGCCGCAGTTCTCGACGCAGTTCCAACAGCAGGTTGAGGATCTGCGCCTGCACCGAAACGTCCAACGCTGATGTCGGCTCATCACACACGACGATTTCCGGTTTCAATGTCAGAGCGCGTGCGATCGCAACACGCTGACGCTGACCACCAGACAATTGGTTCGGGTAATTGTAGTAAAGGCGTTTGGGCAAACCAACGCGCTCCATCAAGTCTTCAACAATTGCCCTCTGCTCTGATGCCGAACCCGTTTTGTGCAGCACCATGGGCCGGCGAATAATTTCACCAATCGTCCAACGCGGATTGAGCGATGAGTATGGGTCTTGAAAAATCGGCTGAATACGGCGCGATCTCTCAATAGGAGACAAAGCTGCTACGTCCTTGCCATCAATCGTAACATGCCCGGCGGTTGGATTTTGAAGCCCGAGCAACATCTTCGCCAGAGTGCTTTCCCGCAACCTGATTCTCCGACGATGGCTACAACTTCGCCTCGGCGTAGGTCAAGGGATACATCGTTGACTGCTCGCAGTGGTTTTTTCGCTGCAAACATGGTGGGCTTGATCTGAAACACGCACTCTATGTTTGCGGCTGAAAGCAAAGGCGTTGCGTTGTGGTCAATCCGAGACCCATAGACATGGTCAGAGCTAATCGCGGTATCCTTGCCGCCTTGACCTGCAACACTCTCCTCGGGCGTCAAGACACAGCGGCTCGCTCGATCGTCGTACTTTTTCAGCGCAACGGCATCTGCGCGACACGCGTCATGCGCACGGGCGCAACGTCCGGCAAACCGACAACCAATAATCTTTTGTTTTGGCGAGGGTACGATACCCGGTATCGATCCAAGTTCACCGCCTGGCTCGATCTGTCCCGGAATAGGAATGCTCTCCAACAGCCCTTGGGTATACGGGTGGATCGGAGAGCGGAAGACATCAATGGCTTTGCCCGTCTCAACAATCTGTCCGGCGTACATCACAGCCACATTGTCCGAGACTCGGGCAACCACGCCAAGGTCGTGGGTGATCAAGATCATCGCCATTCCCAATTCCTGCTGCAAATCGCGAAGCAAATGCAGGATCTGAGCCTGGATCGTCACATCGAGCGCTGTGGTTGGCTCATCCGCGATGATAAGCTCCGGTTCGCACATCAATGTCATGGCAATCATGACACGCTGACGTAGGCCACCGGACAACTCGTGCGGATATTGGCTCAGTCGATTTTTTGCAGCAGTAATGCCCACCTTCTCCAGCAGATAGATGGCCCGGTCTTGCGCTTCACGCTTCGAAACATTGCGATGAAGCGTGAGAACTTCCGTCATTTGCCGGCCGATCGTATAGACCGGATTGAGCGATGTCATTGGCTCTTGGAAGATCATGCCCATGCGATCGCCGCGCAGACCGGTCATCGTTTTTTCATCGGCTGTGGTCAGGTCGGTATCACCGAAGCGGAGCACTTCTGCCGTGCGAATGGCGGCCCTCGGTAATAAACCCATGACGGCCATGGATGAGATCGATTTGCTGCCAGAACCGGACTCACCAACAATACCAAGAGTCTGCCCCTTCTCGACCTCAAATGAAATGTCGGTGACGGCGGTTAGAGGCCCACCAGGTAGCGGCAGCGTAACTGATAAACCCTTGACCTCAAGCAAAGCAGACATCGAACGACCTCCATCAGTTACGGTGTTCGGGCGCAGTGACGTCACGAATTCCGTCCCCGAGTAGGTTTATGGCCAGAACTAGGATAAAGAGTGCAGCGCCAGGGATGGCCACCAGGTAGGGCTTGAAGAACATGAAGTCTTTGCCCTCGGCAATCATTAAACCCCAGGATGCAGTTGGGGGTTGCACGCCGACCCCTAGAAACGAGAGCGAGGCCTCTGCGATAATGACCACGGCCACTTCGAGTGAGAACACGACAATGATCTGATTGAGCAAGTTTGGCAGGATCTCATCGAACAGGATCTGTCAATTGTTGCTTCCGATTGAGTGCGCGGCCTGGACGTATTCAAGCTCTCGGATCTGACGCGTCATCGCACGAGTCACGACCATGTAATAGGTCCAGTGCAGACAGCCGAGCACAACCACAACCGTGATGACAGAAGCACCGACAAAGAATAGAACCACCATTGCCAAGAGCAGGGATGGTAGCGCCAGCTGACAGGTCAAAAGGAATGATGCCACCTGGTCAATTCGGCCACCAAGGTAGCCGGCAGCTAAACCGATCGTCACCCCGATAATGCAACCGAGCCCGGCAGCACCAAATCCGATAGCGAGGGACACCTGCGCACCATACATCAGTCGACTCAAGTAATCCCGACCGAGGTGATCAGTGCCAAAAATGTGTGCCCAAGATCCAGCATCCTGCCAAACCGGCGGAACCAGTCGTTTGCTCAAGTTCTGGAGGTAGGGATCGTAAGGTGTGATCAGTGGTGCAAAGATCGCGACCAGGATCATGGCTCCAACGACAATTGCACCGAATTGCAAGCCCCTGTGCGTTTTCATCCGCGCTACCATTCGCTGGCGAGGAGTCAAATCAGCCGGCTCTTCGGCAATTGGCGCTGTGGTTGTTGGTTGTGANGCGTTATCGGACATGGCGATTATCCCACTCTCACGCGCGGATCGAGCCACGCATTCAGAATGTCTCCGAGCATAGTGAGCAAGATGAAGATGAGGGCGAACATGAAGACAAGCATCTGCACCGTTGGCACATCGCCGCCGAGAATGGACTCGTAAGCGAGCCGGCCGAGACCATTGATGGCAAAGACCGACTCCGTGACGACCGAGCCACCAAGTTTATAACCGAGTTGAATCGCAAGAACGCTGACAACAGGCAGCAGCGCATTGCGTAACGCGTGACGGAACAAGATCTGGTTCGGTTGAAAGCCCTTGGCTCGCGCCGTGCGGATATAGTCGGAACCCAAGACCTCGATCATCCCCGCGCGCGTGAGGCGTAGGACCTGCGGCACGGCACTCATACCAAGTACAAAGGCTGGCAACACAAAGTGTATCCAGGTGCTGTCGCCCGAAACTGGAAAGATAGAGATCATCACACCGAGCAATATGATCATCATCAGCCCGAGCCAAAAGTTGGGAATAGCCTGTGCTGCTGTGCCAAAACTCAGGGCAAAGCGATCCAACCAACCATTGGGCCTTAGAGCCGCGAGTACTCCGAGCAGCAATCCAACAACCGTTGTGATGGTAAGGGCGGCGATGGCAAGCTGTAGCGTGATCGGCGCGCGCTCAATAAACAAATCGAGCACCGGCTTCTTCCAATAGAGACTTTCACCAAAATCACCTTGAGCCAATCGGGCGACCCAAGCCCCATATTGCTCGTAGAGGGGACGATCGAAGCCATACTGGACCCTGATCTCCTCGACAGTCTCTTGGTCTGCGTCTTCGCCAGCAAGCATTTCGGCCGGATCGCCAGACATGTTCAAAAGCATAAAGGTGGCGATCGATACTGTAATAGCGACCGCAACACCCAGTCCGAGACGCTTCAAAATGAACTGCAGCATGGTATTGCCCTTGCGGGGTTATAGTGGCAGAGCCGGCGGGGAACTTTGTCAATGACCCTTGGTCTTCAGTGTTGCATTTGGGTCAGCGACAGCGTTTATGCGGGAGCGTTTATACAGGAGCCTTTATGCGGGCCGACCGAGAACGACCGAACAGCCGCTCCCGGTTGACTGCACCGTGTTACTTCCAGGACAATCTATTGAGTCGCGGAAGGCCATCCTGTGGTGCAGTGAACTTGACATTCTTTGAGACGACATAGTTTTGGGTGTACTGGTAGAGAGGTACCCAGTACGCGTTGGCCGAGATCTTCTTCAGTGCTGTCGCGTAGGCGGCCTTGCGGGCTTTACCATCCGTTGTTTCCAGCGCAGACTTGAACAGAGCTTCGACTTCGGCGTCACCAGTTAGGTTGCGGTTCGATCCGGCTACGAAATGGTTCGAGATGGCACCGACATCCGGAGTTCCGTAATAGCCCCAGGTCCCGTGGTACGACTCAATCTCGTATTTGCTTCGAGCCTTCGATAGCGCTGAGAGCTTGACGTAGCGCAGATTGGCTTTCGCTCCGACTTTCGCGAGATCCGCGGCAACGGCCTCTGAGATTGGCTTTTCACGATAGGCCCACATGTCGAACTTGAAGCCGTCCGGATAGCCCGCTTCAGCGAGCAATTTCTTTGCCTTGTCGGGATCATAGGTGTACTTGGCGACGTCGTCGGTGCACCCGAACATTCCGGGATAGCATGCGGTATGAATGACGCGAGATGAACCTTTGACGAGATGCTTGACCAGCGCTTCGCGGTTGACGGCATGGTTGAGAGCCTGACGAACCTTGAGCTTTGTGAGAGGTTTGTCAGCACCAGTTGCCCCTTTCGCGTCAAGCAATAGAAACGCTATGCGTGTTGATGGTCCGGCCACATGATCAACCAGCGGTGTCGAACCCAGGTTTTGTGCAATATCGTCAGGAACGTTGAACGACCACTGAACGCCCTTTGACATCATTTCGGCAGCGACTGTTCCCCACTCCGGGATTGGACGGAGAACGATCCGCTTGATGGCACCTTTCGCTTTCGGGCTGCCGGCATAGTAGCCATCGAACCGCTCCAGCGTAACGCCCTTACCCATTCCAAAGCTTGTGACCTTGTAGGGTCCGGTACCGATCAAGCTCTGTGTTTGTGCCTTGAGATCAAAGTTTCCAGCCGTGCCGTAGATGTCCTTCTTGCGTGTTTGAACAAACATCGCAATGTCGCGGAGCATGAGAGGGTACGGAGCTTTAGCGGAAACCCGCACCGTGCGATCATCGATCTTTTCGACAGATTTGAACCAGGAACGAATGAACTTGCCGCGTCGGGTCTTGCTGTCCTTATTCGCGATCCAGTTGAACGAGTAGACAATGTCATCCGCAGTCAAGGGCGAGCCATCGTGAAATTTTACACCAGCGCGCAATTTAAACTCGGCAGTAGCACCATCTGTGAATCTAAAGCTCTCAGCAAGCGCTGGCTCATATTCGTTAGTTTCTGGGTTCAGAACGACCAAACCGTCAGAGACCATATGGCCCAAGATGATTGTCTCGCGCTTGGTTNAATAGAGACTATCCAGCGTTTGAATTTCTTTGTTGAGCGCCACAACGAGAGTGTCATCTGACTTTCCCGCCATCGCTGAGGTTGCGATCCCTGTCGCAACAACAGCCGTTGCTAACACCGTATAAATTCGCTTCATCACCACTCTCCTATTGATCCGGAGGCTGCAAAATCTTCTGTTGCCACGCTAGAGACTGATGCATTACGNTGCATTTTTGAAATTCATAATTATCATGCGATTCAGGAATATTGCTTCACCTGACCTGNATCTGCTTAAGGCGCTTCTGGCCCTGGCAGACGAGCAGCATCTGACCAAAGCCGGTCAGGAGTTGGGGCTAACGCAGCCAGGGATGAGCCATGCGCTGCGCCGATTGCGCGATCTGTTTGACGAAGAGCTCTTCGTGCGCACTCATGAAGGCATGACGCCGACGCCCTATTGCTTGTCTCTTGTTCCTCATGTTCGACAAGCATTGGCTGAGCTCGATAACGTCCTAGGGGGAGAACAGAAGTTCACACCATCCGAGGCGGCCATGACGTTGCGCATTGGCATGAACGATTTGCTTGCAACCCTGTTGCTGCCATCCTTGATGGAAAAAATTGCGCGACTTGCTCCTGGTATCGATATTCGCGTGCTTCATACATTGAGCGTCGGCGATTATGCCATCGTGCCAACCGACCCTTTTCGTGACATCGATGCCGGCCGCTCGGACATAGCAATTATTCAAGACCTTAAGACCTCAACGCGATTTGTCAGAGAGAAGCTGTTCTCAGTTGACTATGTTTGTGTCGCGCGCAAGCAGAACCGTATGTTTCGCCCCCCCATCGACATCGAGACCTACAATACGCTCAATCATATAATGGTTTCATTTGGCGATGTTGAATTCAGCCGGCTGGATGCGGACCTAGAAGCGAGAGGATTGCAACGGCAGATCAAAGTTCGCGTGCCGCTCTACACTGCAGCTCAAAGCATAGCGGCACAGACTGATTTCGTGCACACGATGCCGCGCATTCTTCTGCCGTCGGCGGCTGAACATTACGACTTCAAAGTTTCGGAACTTCCGGTCGAGTCGCCGACGCGAGATTACTACTTCGTGTGGAAGAGTACGCGTGCATCCGACCCGGCACTGGCTTGGCTGCGCCAACTCATCCGTGAGTGTTTCGATAACGGTGAACGCACGACGGTTGCATCAACGCGAACGCGCAAAAAACGATAATGCGAGTAGCCGTATTGAGGCAGTCTTCGACAAAACGATGTGTCTGCTCTTGAGATAAGATCAATTCGGTTTTCAATATTTCCTTGTCGGCCACAGATGCCGGTGGAACTTCGGTTGGTTGGTCATCGCGTCGGTCGTCCACCGATACAATGCTGCACTTGGTCTCGTCCGCTTTGGAGATCGCGAATTCAAAGTGCGATGCGAAGTCAGTAAATTGGTGAGGGCAGCAACAAATCATGTCTGGACGATGCCCGCATTGCAAGGCGAAGCTGGCGTGTTGCTTGCGGTCGGGTGCAAGTCATTTTTCCTGCCTTTGAGATTTGCGGCACACGACCGCTGGCCCTGAAGCAATCCGCAAATTTGCTCCCAATCAAAATGGCGGGCTCAATACCCTTGACCCAAAAACGGATGCTCCAGATCTACGGTTTGACCGCTTCACATCACAACTTCATCACTCTCGCAATTCGTTATTGCTCACTATTACTGCTGTCCGCTCCAGCGCTCCATCATAGATGAACCGTTGTGCGCACACGTGTTCGATAAGGTTGCCCCGAGGTCATAATCGCCCAGAAAATTCGTGCCAGTTTGTTTGCGACTGCAATCGCTAGAACTGGCCGGAGCGGAGGCCAGGATAACTGCTCGCCAGCCCGATCCAATTGCTCGTTCTATCAAATCACGGGCTGCAACTTTATGTTACGATATAATGTTTCTATTTATGCCATAATCGTGGTTATGTGTTTCAAAATCTAGGCGCGTGAGAGCAGTAGCAGTCGAATTGAAACTATGAAATCTGCCGTTGCGTTGTTATGGCGTTGAGGATTTGTCGTCGCCTGACCATATTCGTTTTATACGGATGGCCCGTTAGGTAAGTTACTATAGCAGTTCGCTGAACCTGAGAGAGATAAAGAGCATGCTGTCCTGTTCCACTCGCACTTGCCAGCGATCGAGTTCAAAGTTTGCTCACGCCACGACAGGCAGGCACCAATGACTGGCCGGATTGATTTCGCATGAGAACAGCCGTTCTAAGAAGCCTTGCAGCACTCGTGCTCCTGCTCATAGCCAATGCCCAGGCATCGGCTCATCCACATATGTTTTTTAAGTCGACAGCGCAGTTCCTTTTCGACGAACAGGGACGTCTTTCCAAGATTCGAGCTGTCTTCCTAGTGGATGAACTAAACACCCTTTACACGTTTGCCGAGCTCGGAGTGAACCAAGATGGAGACGCTAGTTTATCGGACGAGGAGGTCAATAAGATTGCACGCAATGTTGTAGAGGGTTTTGGCCACTATGACTTCTTTACCTACCTAAAAGACCAGGGACGCCCGGTTGCTCTTGAAAAGCCTAGCAATGTGACGGTTCAACTCCACCAAAAACGGCTGGGGCTTGTCTTTCTGATCCCCCTCGAGACGCCCATTCCCCTCAAAGGCAAAACACTTACCTTGCAACTCTATGACCCGACCTACTTCACCGAAATTTCGATTGATTTGCCGCCCATGATCGTAGGCCAAGCCGAAGGATGTTCGGTATCAGTTACCAAGCCCGCGCGCACGCAACAGTCGCGACAAAGTCAAACGCTTTTGTCGCGACTTTCCCGCGAAGAGAAGCCAGACATAGAGAACGTCGGTGCTTTATTTGCTGAGACGACGAGGTTGACATGCCCGCAGTGAGCCGAGCTTTCCTCATCCTAGTTGGAGCCGCACTAATCATAGTGGCGGTTGTCTTCAATTGGAGTGATATTGCTTCTTGGGCGCAGGCGGAACAGCGTTCTATGCAGACACAATTGGCGCGTGCTCTCCAAGCTATTCGCGCCGGGGATGACTTAGCGGTTGCTGGGCTCATCAGCGCCTGTCTGATCTATGGCCTGCTGCACGCTGTTGGCCCCGGCCACGGAAAGTTCCTCATAGGCAGCGCCGCCGTCGCGTCTCGGAGGACTGCTTGGCGCATGGCTGGGATTGGGTTTTCCGCGAGCCTCATGCAGGCAGTCACAGCGATTGTACTCGCTTATGGTGGACTAGGCCTCGCGGCAACAACGGGCAGTGTAATTGTTGGGAATGCCGAAAGGCTCCTGATGCCTATTAGTTTTGCTGCCATGGCATTAGTAGGGGTTTGGATCATACTGCGCGGCCTGCGAATGATCCGCTCGCATACGCCGGCGCACGTCTCTGTTGACATTGCAACAGACAAACCGCATCCTCATATCCACGATCATGCGCAATGCGGCCACCAGGACGAGCTGCAACCCCATAACCATAACCATAACCATAACGCTGGCGAATGCGCGGCAGGTTGCAAACATATGCCAACGATTGAGGAAACGGAACGACTTGAAAGTTGGCGTGATGTGGCAGCGCTCGTTCTGAGCATTGGAATTCGCCCATGTTCTGGCGCTCTTATTGTCTTAATTATTTCGTGGCACTTCGGCCTTTACGTAGTCGGTGCGTTGGGGGCGGTTGCTATGGCTGTCGGCACCGGGCTCATCGTTTCACTGGTGGCACTTTTTGCGACAGCAGTACGGGATACTGGTTTCTTGCAGCTCAGCTCGAACGGCGATGGGCTATCGGCTGTATCATTTGGACGACTGCAAGTGGTCGCAGGTAGCCTGGTCGTTATTGCCTGCCTCTCCCTGATGATCGGCAGCACACCTGGCGCAGCACCGATGGGGCTTATAAGGTAGGCATAAGCCAAGGCACCGAAATCCAGACGGACATCCGCCTCCCTGATCACCAACCCAAAGTCATGCTTAGCGGCTACGTCGTCGCATTCTCCGCTGCATGGAGTTTTCTCCGATCGGCGCTTTGAGCCTGCAAGACGTCACGGAACATATCAATTTTTAGGTTTCGGCCGATCATGACGATCTTCGTGCGCTTATCATCAGTCGGCCAACGCTCAAGCTTGTCAATCGGATGGATAAGATGCTGAACGCCGTGGAGCACGACAGGCCGATCGGGATCATCCGACAAAGCAAATAACGCCTTCAACCTTAAGAGATCGGTTCCAGCTGCAAGCCTCAGCGTCTCAAGGAACATATGAAATACGAGGGGGCTTACCGGTTCATCCAAAACGATCACATGGCTAAAGATGTCATCCCCATGCCTGTTGGTATCCGTGTGGCTGTGGCCGTGATGATGGTGATGGGTGTGATTGTGACTGTCGTGATGATCGTGGTTGTGGCCGTGGCTGGCACTAATCTTTCCTTCAGCAAGCCACGCAGCAGCATCCTCTCCCTTGGTGCGCAGGTCATACGTACGACTTGCTAATATGTGGGAGCTGATACTTGGCCAATCGGTTTGGCGATCAAGGATTTCCGCACCGGCATTGATTGTGTTTAGGCGCTTGCGATCAGCCAGAATATCACGTTGCGTCGCCGGATCTTGCGCCAGGTCCGTTTTTGTCATCACGATCACGTCCGCCAGCGCGACTTGCTGCAGTGCTTCCGGATGATGGTCGAGTGTCATCGGGCCGTTGATGATGTCAAACACAGTGATGACTTTTGAAAGCGCAAACTGCTGGGAAACAATCCGGTCAATCATACTGGCGCTTGGAGGGGCGAGTAGTGACGTGATAACCGGTACTGGATCCATGAGGCCGGTCGTCTCAACAATCACCCTTTTGAAGGGACCAATTTCACGGTCTTTCCGTTTCCGCCAAAGCTCAAAAAGTGACTGCTTTATATCGCTGGATGCGGTGCAACATAAGCAACCGGTCGTCGTCATAATGAGTTCGTCGGAGAATTCGGCAACGAGGTCGTGATCAACTTGGACGTCTCCGAACTCATTAATCAGAACGGCAGTTTCGGCAAATGCTGGATCACACAATAGCGCGTTGAGAGCTGTTGTTTTGCCAGCCCCCAGGAAGCCAGTAAGTATTGTGACTGGAATGACTGATACCGTCATGCGCGCCTATCTCTATTTCATTAACATGCTTGGCCAAAAGATTCTAATCAGACTGAGCCAACACCCTAGTGATGGTTGGGCTCCGTCTTTGTTGCCCGCTGCTCGCTTGAGCGTTGCGGTGATTGGCTTTTCAGGAACGGCACCGGCAACATCGACAGCAGAAACAGTAGTAACGACGCGACTACAATACTAGGCCCTGTAGGTGTGTCCCACTCAAGAGATCCAAAGAGACCTCCAGTTACGGCTAAGACGCCGAGGATGGCAGCAAGCAACGCCATCTGCTCAGGCCCCGCTGCGAAACGGCGGGCCGTTGCAGCGGGAATGATCAGCATGGCAGTGATCAACAGCACGCCCACAATCTTCATGGCAATGGCAATCACGGCCGCCATAAGTAACATAAACACCAAATTCGCACGTTCCGGATGCATGCCTTCGGCGGCTGCAAGCTCATCGCTCACGGTTGCTGCAAATAGCGGTTTCCATATTGAAGCTAATATCGCAAGGCAGACCGCTCCACCCAGCCACACGATTAGTATGTCGGTCTTGGAAACCGCAAGGATATCCCCGAACAAAAACCCCATCAGATCAATTCTGACCCAGGTCATGAAGGCTAGTACGACGAGGCCCATGGCCAAGGTCGAATGGGCTAGTAGCCCCAGCAAAGCATCAGCGGAGAGCATCGGTCGGCGTTGCAGCAATAGTAGAGCAACACACACGCAGGCTGATACCAGAAACACAGCCAAGGTTATGTTGACTTCAAAAAGCAAAGCCAGAGCGACACCAAGCAGTGCCGCATGAGATAGTGTGTCTCCGAAGTAAGCCAGTCTGCGCCACACAATGAAGCATCCTAGCGGTCCTGCCACCAACGCCACGCCAATGCCGGCGATCAGTGCACGCGTGAAAAAATCGTCAAGCATCGGAACTTCTCTCGGGCCCGTCACCTGTAGCGTCGCGGGTCTCGATATCGTCGACGGCTGAGCCTTCATCACGATAGCCGCTATGATACTTCACGCGGCCATCCGGCAGATGGGTGTGATCATGATGATGCTCATATGCAGCTAACGTTGACGCCGCGCGTGCCCCAAAGAGCGCTTTGAATTCGTCACTCGCTGTGACTGCCATAGGGGAACCCGAGCAGCATACGTGACCGTTGAGGCAGATGACGCGGTCAGTCGCCGACATGACTAAGTGCAAGTTGTGGGATACGAGAATGATACCACACTGGTAGGTATCTCGGATCTCCCGTATCAGTTCATACATTGCGATTTCGCCGTTGAAGTCTACGCCCTGAACTGGTTCGTCCAATACGAGAAGCTCAGGTTTGCGCGCGATTGCACGCGCCAGCAAAGCACGTTGGAACTCACCGCCTGATAGATTTCGGACCTGTGCGTCTTGAAGATGACTGACACCCGTTTGTTCCATTGCGGTTTGAATTTCGCTCTGTGTCGCTGAACCAGTCAATTGCATAAGCCTCTGCACGGTCAGAGGAAGTGTCCAATCAATACTCAGTTTTTGCGGCACATATCCAAGCCGGACATCATCCTTTACAGTTGCTGCCCCCTCGTCTGGCGGCAGTATCCCTAAGGCAATCTTGGATGTTGTTGTCTTGCCAGAGCCATTTGGTCCGATTAATGTTACGATCTCACCCGCGTGGACTGTCATGGACACACCACGCACGAGCCATCGCCCGGAACGGTAGATACCGGCATTATCTAGTGTCACGAGTGGTGTTAGCTTTTTGAGCATTGTAGACAGCTGGGCTTCTCTTTAGATCTGGCGATTTTCCATATTGCATTGACTTGCAGCGCGCGCTACTTCAATAGGCAACATCTTGTCATGTAATAACATAACATCACTTTGCTAATCAACATTGAGGCGGCCAAACATGCGCTACGCAGACACCGTGAAACTCAGTCTCGCAA